>JABEVH010000025.1 GCA_013043915.1 Pseudomonadales bacterium | reverse complement strand
GGTAAAGTAGCTCATGGGTAAATCCGTCATCTGATGTACTTGTGTTTGCCACTGTAATGCCAACACAGCTATAGGGGAACTTGCAACCACATCGATGATCCCTGTCTGCAAACCAGGCAAGACATCACCCAGGGATAAAGGTACCGGTGTCACACGAAACGCCCCTAGGGCCGTCGCTGAAAATCGGTCACCTTCAGGAATCCATACCTTATGCTGGCGCAGCTCAGCCAATGAGGCTATGGGAGCCTGCCTACTCATAATGTAGGCAAAACCTCCTTCAGCAAAACCAAAATTAGCCCATCCGGCATCCTCCAACTGACGGGACAGCCATGGGTCCATCACCTTGCGGGCCTTATCTACGGCGGCAAAATCATCAAACAACATGGGAAGAGAATACAGATCAAGATCGTGAACGTAGGGATCTAGGCTGCTCGCCGTTACAGCGGCCCCCTGCAGTTCGCCAAGGCGAACCTTGCTTAGCACCGTACGATCATTACCCATGGTGCCCCCGGTATAGAAGCGAAAATCCACCCGCCCCGCTGTACGCTGTTTAATCTCTGTAGCCGCGCCGCGCAGGGTCTGCATCCATGCCGAGCCATCAGGAGAAAGTGTCGCAATTCGCAAAACACCTGCAGACGCATGCAAACTCAGCAGCACCATCAAACCACATAACACCTCACGGCCATGTCGCAACATCTCATCAACCTCGTTAAAAATAGTCATCAGCCGATTTCAACAGCTCCCTGGCTTGCTGCTGCGCCAGATAATTTTTCAGAGTCCATCCCGGCGCATGAGGATCAGCCGCCAACACTTGTTTAAGCAAGCTATCATGCATGGGGCGATCATAGCGCGCCCTCGCTACCTGCCGCGCGAGTACCACCCAAGCCATCAGATCATGGCCATGCGACAATGCAAATGCCTGGCGCAGATGCGCCTCACCCTCAACCTGTCGACCTCCCAAGGCAGCAGGCAGAAGGGTTTCTATTCCCCCCAGATAAAGATGAGCCTCACCTTCATCATAACCGCTGTCCACCGCGATGATACGCTCCATCAACACCTGCACCTTCGGCAAGTCGGCTACAGCATTCCAGTCTGAGGAACGCGCTTGTATCCAGCCAGCCCACACCGAACCCAGCGTCATCAGCAAAGGCAGCTGTGATTGATCCATGACACGCAGGCGTTTCGTTAAGTCATCGGCGGGCATCTGGCGCACAGTACATAAATTTTTGTCCTGTCCACACGCTGCTCGCACAGCATAGTTCAATGCCTTCTCCGTCATCAGGAGTTTGCGTGCCGGATCATCGACAAATGCTGCCGCATAAGCACTATTTAAATTAGCAGCCGCTAACCATAATGAGACCTGATCATGATGCACCAACAACGCATCCATCATCAAAAGATACGCAGGAGCCGCATCCCTGACCAACGCAGGATCATCTTCATTAAGAACAGCCGTAGAAAAGTCGCCCGCCATATGGCTACCCACTTGCGACTCCAGAGAACTGCAGCCCCCCAGCACGATCAACAACCAAACAACAAGACAGCCACGCACGTCTAAAATTCCCTTCTACAAAAATATCTTATATCAAACTGTATCTCTACAAGACAATGTAAATCCCTCTACGAGAGGTCATATCTCTCATCAGGCAAGCGACAAGTGGACTGGTTTACCGCCAATTTTACTCTAGTCTTAACAAACAAGTCTCGCTGGGTTGTGAACCAATTATGCGTGTAACCCCGCCCCATGGCCTGCAAGAATTGACTGCAGGTGTCGTTCAGGAAGAGTATTTGCCCCCGCTAAGGTATGGGGATGCTGATGAAGCTGAGGTCATTGAGTATTTCCGGCATCTTTGGGGAGTTCAATACCTCCGCGTCAGGTACTGTCTTTTATATCGACCAGGTCAACCCTCCTTTGAACTTTGTTGCCCCCCTGGTCAACTCACACTTGCGGCCTCTCCACCGCAACAACTCGACCTACCACAGCGGCTGCTGGGGCAAGTTTTTGTTGATGAGTTACATGCCGCCTCACTGACACAGATTCAGCAACTCGCCTGGTGTCTGTATGAAGTCAGCTTACGCGAAGATGCACGAGTCGAATCCTTACAAACAAAAGCCGACCGACAACTCTGCACGGATATTCTGGAGTGGTTACACGGGTTGAGTGTGCAAAGCCGAGAAATGGATCAACTGCCACTCATGCGTGCACTATTGCAGCAATTACGTCGCCTGTGCCGTGCCGACCATGCTTCGCTGGGCCTTAGCCGGAGCGACGGCACCATCTACCAATGGCTGCATGGAGAAGGCCGCGGGGATGTCATCTTACGAAGCTTACAAGAACGACCTCAGGGACAACCCTGGACCTGGCGCAGCCTGAGACAGGCTCCAGCTCAACAAATCATGACGGTACACGCTTCAGCCAGCCGTGGCCCCATGCTGCGTATATTCCTTAGCCGATCTGACCGGCTACCCTTTGGTCATGCCGATTTGAGCCTGGCTACCTATCTCTGTCATTTGTTCGTAGATCAGATGGATCATCAGGTGATGGAGGAGGATTTGCGTATCTCTAGCCAGTTACTGAGCCTAGACAAGGAAGACCATGAACAGCATCAAAAAATTATTTTCGACCTTAAAAGTCGCAGTCAACAACTGGCTGACGACGCTCTGTACCTACAGAGTACGCTAGATGATGCCTTAAAATTCATGTCCGCACAGACCATGCCTGTGGCTACTGATCAGCGGGATTGGGAAGCCTTGCTGCAGGAGATTCCTTCCTTGGGCGCGCAACTGCACAGTCAGATTCAGGCGCTGCAAAGCTTGTTAGGAACTTTACAAAACAGTAAAGTCAGGCCTGAAACCGAGGCTTAAAAACTGTGCTATCTCAGATCAGCTCGTCAGCTCGTACTACGATAACGGTGCTTGCACTTTTTATCATAGTTTTTCTTTTGCTGCAGCATGGTGACATCCAGCGTGAACAGTCTCTTCTTACTCAGTATCACGATACCTTACTGCAACGTGAATGGCCTTACTACCCGACACGGTTGTTAAGCCAAGGGCAGTCCTCATTGGAAAAGCATCTAGAGCAACAGATGCAAAGAGGTCATTGGCAATCTTTAGCCAATCGTATGGGGGCCGATTCCGAGTTCGTGCAACACCTCAGCGAAGATGGTCATAACTACATGGATGCCGAGCAATACAACGCTTGGGAGCTAGCCAGACAAGCCTATGACCATCAACGCAATCATTTGAGCTCGGTGCGCTTAGGCGTTGACCCACAAAAAAACCGTCCGATAACCTACCTGACCGCTTTATTCCTCAATCATGGTTGGCCTGGCTTGATCATCAGCCTGTTGCTATTTTTGTCACTAGCCTTGCCCCTTGAAATCCAATACGGCGGCAGCCGTATGATGCTGATGTTTCTGATCCCGGGTATACTTGGCAATCTGATACATGATATCCATATTGACCATGATGTCTTTCCCTATTATGGCCCTCAAACAGGGATAGCCGGTCTCATGGGCGCTTGGTGCGCCCATGCCTTTCGTCAAAGACTCTGGCCTTGGTTTAGGGGCAGGGTAGGGCCGTTCCCCTTGAAGCTGCCGGTCATACTGCCTCCCTTACTAGGCTTGGCCCATATGGCCTGGATGGCCTGGCGCTGGCAGTATCCCGCCTGGGATATATGGTCAGATGTCGGCGCCCTGGTTTGTGGCCTGGGCTTGGGCTGGTTCATGAACTCTGCCGTACAACCGAGTACGAAGCCGATTTCAGAGGAGCAGGAGTCGACACTTTCTCCTGTAAAAGAACTTGAACAAACGCTAGATCAAGCCTTTCAAGCCATGGGAGAATCTCAATACAACCACGCCGAAAAACTGTTGCGTTATCTTTATGAACGTCACCCCACGCTCCTGAATGTCATGCTACCCCTTTACCATATTATTAAGCGCACGCCCAATGCTGAATCTGCTGCCTTGTTACGGAAAATATTTAATTCACCCGAAGGTGATATTGAGCAACACTGGCGATTACTGCGTGTCTACAAGGAGGGCATACAGCAGGGCACTGTCACAGAACTAGATGCTGAAAGCCAAGTACGCCTCATGATTCGTTTTGCACAAATCGACGCGCTGAAGGAAGCTGACTTCTTGGCTAAAGAAGCCTTGCAGCAAAAACCTCCCCACCCGCTGCTCGCACAAGCTTTACGTGCTCTTAGTAGCTCCTATATGCGCCAGGAAAACAGCTTTATGGCAAAGAAGTATCAGGATCAGATTCAGCATCTGAAAGACGCTGCCAACGCTCCTTGATCATCGGATACAAAGCATGATTTTTGTATCGTTCCAGAAGAAAACGCAGCAGAGCTTTGGCCTTGCTGGCAAACCCAAGATCGTTGAGTATTGCCGCCGCCAGAAGATAGGCTTCTGGCAGATGTGCAAAATTGGGTGCATCCTTATGCAAGCCATTCAACATATGAGCGGCTTGTTTTAAGGCTTTCATACGCACCAGCATCTGCGCTATATGCCAGCGCAATTCAGGATCGCCGGGCACAAATCCAGGGATTTTCTCCTGATATTCACGCAACAGTGACAAAACCCGGATCTCATCATCCATAATAACGACACGACGCAGGTACTGGTCAGCAAACACCTGTAGTGCGGGAATATCAAGCAAATTCATCAGTAATTGATGATAGGCTTCCATGTGGGCCACAGTCGCTTGCACAGACTCTGCTTGAAGCCGTAGTTGCCGCTTGGCACGAGCATACTCACCTTCCCGCAACCACACGGATAATCGGGCCTGGGCCGGATGACTGCGCAGACGCACCTGACGCGGTGTGCGCTCTTGCCCCAGCGCCGGCTCCTGAAAAATGAATAAACCAACAGCCCTGGCACTGACCCAGGCAAAGTAATTAAACAGCACAGCGGCTAGCGCCCAGTTCCATGCCTGAGGCAATATATCACTCAGCAAATCCATAAACCCGCCCAGCAAGCCAGCTAACATCACCAGAATCACGCTTAACAAAGCATAGGGCATCAGAACCGGCCCCAACAGGCTACGCAACTCATCACGATTGATCAGGGACCCGGGCATTTTACCCTGACCAAGCCCCAGATAGACTAGTGGCAGCGCCACTGATTCCAGAAAAACCACCAGCACGACATACCTTAATGCCCCCTGCAGGGCTAACAACAAAAGCATCTGCGCCCCCCCCTGCACCAGCACGGAAGCCAGTACTGCTTGCCCCTGTCCCCGCCAGACACTTAACGCACCAACCTGCCCCTTACCCTGACTGGAGACATGCAGGACAGCCACGGCATATGCTCCCGCAGATGCCGTCAACGACCATAGCAGTTCCATCGATATCGCAGGCATCTGCCCCATCATCACCATGAGGATAGCCATGCCACCCAGAATCAGCGAAGGCATCAGCGCCCAAGGCCAGGTCAGGACGTTGGGCAATGATGTCCATAAACTCGGTCCGATAGAAGCGTCAGCTTGCTGCTCCATATGACCGTCACACAACGGGCATACTAGAATTTCCGTGGCGGGGTTCAGAGCCGCCGCCGCACACTCCGTGCATAACTCCAGTTTGCAGAGGCTGCAAATCAGCAACGACGTGGATCTGGAATGGTACCTGCAGACTTTCATCCGCGGCTGTGCCTCCTGTCAACCATGGCCAGTAGTCCCCCAAGAATAGCACCGCTGAGCAAACCGCCTAGATGAGCAGCATTCGCTGTAGCTCCAAAAACCGCATCTAGCCACCCCAACATCCCCAGCGCCATAATAACGATCATCGCTATGACCACACCCTTGGGCAAGCCAAAGGTTTGTGCCGGGTTATACCAACGGTATGCGGCCATGTACCCAACCAAGCCCATAATGACCCCTGAAAGCCCACCAAAATTTGGACCTGACCATACAAACTGGGTCACGTTGGACACGACTGCACTGAACAGTGCTACGGATAATAGCCGCCAACTGCCCTGAGTCATTTCCAGTCGTCGACCCAACTCCCACCACCACAGCATGTTAAAGAGAAGGTGCAACCAAGAAAAATGCAAGACAACAGGGGTCAATAATCGATAGGGCTGAAGCTCTAACTGTGACCAACTGCTGGCAAAAAAAAGACCAGGTAATACTGTCTCAGGATTGATACGTTCAAGCAAAAACACACCCGCACACAACACCATCACGACCAACGTCAAGCGACCACTGATTTGCCATATATGCCGCCAGTAGCTACGTTCAGCTTGTGCAAAAGCGCCCTCAGGCAAGATGATACCTGATTGCCACGAGGCTTCCCGAAAACGGGCGGAATCCGGATCATTGAGAAAGTCTGCCAGCACCGCCTGTGCCTTCTCAAAATCACGGGCCTGTAAAATAACCAGGCGAACCTGGCCATCGAGACCATCAAGTCGACAGGGAATTCCTATAGATACCAGATAGTCCCTGAACATAAGGGCTTCACGAACCAACCTGAAACGGTGTAACTCCAGCATAGTGATCATCACCTTCAGGTAGACTTGCTTTGCACCAACACCAACAAAGCCTGACGCCGCGCTGCGGGATGCAGGGAACGCAGGCTGGCACAATCAGCAAAAAAACGTTGCATATCGCCATGATCCCTTTGTAACAGGGACATGAAAGTTGGTACCAAGTCATGGTAATCAGCGACGGAAGCCAGACTAGCATTATTGGCTCCATCCACAAAAGACTGGTAGACAGCCACGCCGGGATGCTGAGCCCTCATCTGAGCAAAATCATGTTTCAACTCCGATAATATCTTGGCTTTTCCCTCCGCCATGGCGGAAACCTGGCCTCCCTTTGCGTAAAAAAGCTGCAACTTGGTACGCGTTTTCATCAGTAAATGCATGACCTCCGCCTGTGCTGCCTGCTGATGCTGCCAGGCACTCAGATCCAGGTGATAGGCTGCAGCATAACGATGCAATCCCTCCTCAGACACGGCCGTTGCAAAACTTTCATTAAAGGCTGTATCGCCTTTGAAGAATAAACGCTGGTGTGCCAATTCATGAAAAATCAGTTGCGCCAAATCTGGTTCGCTCAGGGTCAGAAATCCACTCAGTACCGAGTCATGAAACCAACCCAGGGTTGAGTAGGCCTGCACCGGGGCAACATAGATATCCATACCTTGCTGAGAAAGAGCCTGTGCATAGCGATGAGCTTTGATTTCAGCAAAAAAACCATGATAGTCCAGACAGCCTACCAGCGGGTAACACCATTGCTTGGGTTGCAAGCTATACGGAGGTGCCGCCATCACCGCCCAAGCGACATACCGCCTACCTACATCGGCATAGGTATCATATTGGTGCCGAACAGGCATACTCAGCTCAGTTTCTGCAAATGCTCGTATCCGTTGGACATCCTGAAGTTTGTCTTTTTGCATCGGACTGAGTTGTGGGTTTTCAAGGACACGCGCAATAGGTTGCCTTGCCTTCCATAGCGCCATCTGCCCACCTAGGCCCTGCTGGTAATAACTAAGAGTTTCACATCCAGCAAGTATCAAACAGCCACATAATCCTGCAGCTTGCCATATCCGCTTAATCATCCCTCTTACCTCTAGCCAGGGCTGCATCATACAACCATTTTTTTCTGCACCCTGTAAGCCTGACTGCCAAGTCAACAGCCTGACGCAAGGGGAGTTCATCTAATAAAACATATAAAATACGAAGATTGTTTTCCTGATCATCGGCAGTTTCCGGTGCAGCTCCCGCCAGCACAAGAACAATTTCACCGCGCTGCTGCTGTGTATCCTGTTGCACCCATAAGAGAATATCCGACAAAACGCCCTTACGCACGGTCTCAAAGGTTTTTGTTAACTCCCTGCAAAGGGTTAACTCGCGTGCCCCCATCACCTCCCACATATCCTGCAGTGTCTCAAGAACACGGTGCGGGGCTTCGTAAAATACCAAGGTTCTGGTCTCCAGACGCAATTGTGCCAGCCGTGAGCGCCGGGCTACCGTTTTAGCTGGCAAAAAACCTTCAAAGGCAAAACGGTCACTAGCCACCCCAGCAACTGACAATGCAGCCACCATGGCGCAGGCACCCGGGACAGGACTTACCCGTATACCTGCTTCCAGAGCAGCTCTGACCAAGCGATAACCCGGATCACTGATTAACGGTGTCCCTGCATCAGATACCAGAGCCAGATCATCCCCCGCCTGTAATTTCTGCAAGATAGATTGTACCTGTGCCGCTTCATTGTGATCATGCAATGCTGACAGTGGCGTTCGGACATTCAGATGATGCAGCAGGTTTTGGGTATGGCGTGTATCCTCTGCCAGAATCAAGGTGACCTCTGATAACTGACGGGTTGCCCTCAAAGAAATATCTTCGAGATTGCCAATTGGGGTCGCCACAACATAAAGTACGCCCTGTGTCATTGGGTTGTGTGTCCTATGAATATGCGATTTTATCTGGCCTTGGCCTGTTTACTGACGATCAGTGTACCAGGCTGGGCTCAGATTCCGTTTTATGCCATCTTGCTGCCGGAGACCGGCATGCAGGCCGGTGCTGCAGAGCATATACGCACCGGCTTGATTGCCGCTTACTATGCCGATACTCAGGCTGTACCGCAACGTCCGGGACTACAGTTTTACGACACTGACGCCGCCCCCATTGACGCAGTCTATCAACAAGCCATTCATGATGGTGCACAAGCGGTTATTGGTCCCTTACAAAAAGACCAAGTCACTCAGTTATTGCACCAGCAAACCACTTTCCCCATTCCCACCTTACTGCTTAATCGGGCTGAGGGCCCTGCTGCCATTAATGGCGCATGGGAGTTATCTCTCTCTCCCGAAGATGAGATACCTGCACTCATACAGGCTGCACATCAAGCAGGGCTGCACAATATAGCCATCCTTGATGACCCGGACCCAGCCAGCCAGCTGCATGCCCGCCATCTCGCTGATGCTTGGCTGGCTTCAGGCGGCACAATAGCCCTCACACAAACACTGCATGCCCATGGTCATATCCTTGAAGACTTACATAACGTGCTCTATCAACCTGCTCCCCCACCTGCTCATCGTAAACGCCATCACCATACCAAGATTCAGCCCCCCGTTCGGCGAGCCCTTGACGGTTTATTTCTGGCGACAGGCAGTGCCTCAGGGGCACAGATTCACCCCTCGCTGCTCCACATGAAAACTACCCTGCCCATATACGCGCTCTCTACAGCGGTTAGCCTAGGCAAAGGCCACGCTGACTTTTACGATCTACAAGATGTGATCTATAGCGAGATACCCTGGTTAGCCCAACCTCCCGATGACCTGTACCATCTTTTAACCACGGTAGACCCCATGCAAGGCAGTGCTCGTTTACGTCTCGTCGCATTAGGTATCGATGCCTGGCAGTTGCTACGTCAATTATCTGTCTCGCCGCCGGCATGGCCATGGAAAGGCCGCACCGGCGACCTCAAACCCGAAGGTTCACTGCTGATTCGCCAAACAACGCTTAACCGGGTCAATGATGGCGGTCTGGAGATACTGCCATGACTGAGTTACTTGAGCGTACCGCATGGTGGTTTGATGTCGTCAGCGAAAGTTTGCAACAAACGTTTCTCGCTGCAGGTAGTGCAATTGCCCTGGGTGCTGAGTGCCTGGTCGATGCACTGGTCCATGACCGCAAAATCCTGTTATGTGGCAACGGAGGTTCTGCAGCCAACGCCCAGGCCTTTGTCAGTCTCATGCTGAATCGTTACCAGAGGGAACGCCCAGCCTTACCCGCTTTGCTGCTTACTCCAGACCTGGCTACTTTCAGTGCCATTGTTGGCGAATATTCGTTCGCAGATGTCTTTGCCCGTTCCGTCCGCGCTTTTGGTAAACCGGGAGACGTTTTACTATGCCTGTCTGCAACCGGACAGGCCAGCAATGTCTTGCAAGCCATAGAAGCAGCTCACGACAGAAAAATGCCCGTCCTGGCGATAACTGGCTACGATGGCGGCGATGTCATACGCATGCTGCACGAAGGTGATGTTTCTGTACTCGCCCCGTTGCATCAGCATGCCTTGGTGCATGCCGCCCATTTAACCATACTGCACTGTTTAGCCCACCTCATTGATGAACAACTTTTTGGAGTTGATGATGCTTAAGTCACCTTTTTTATTGCTGTTGGCAGCTGGATTGGGGCTATCCCTGTTGCCCGGATGCACCAGCCTGATGGCCACGGCCAGTGGCCCTGGCCCTGTCGATGAACCGTCCTATGATCGACCGTTGAGCCAAACTCTTGCTGATATCGAAATCGAAAATACCGCCAATATCGACATTTATAAAGCGGATGATCGTTTCCATGACTCCAATGTCAATGTCATCAGCTTTTATGGAACTGTATTGCTGACAGGTCAAGTTGCCACGACTGACCTAAAAACCAAGGCCGGCAGCATTTGCCAACAAATCAGCGGCGTCGCCCATGTCTATAACGAGCTGACCGTGGCTGAACCTGATTATTATCTGGATCGGGCTAACGATGGGCTGATAGCTACTCGTGTTCGCTCACGCTTGATGTTTGCCGACGGAATCCCGTATGCTCGCATCAAAGTCGTGGTTGATAATGGCAATGTATACCTTATGGGCAAAATAAGTCACACTGAGGCCAATAATGCGGTCAATCTAATAAAAAACATACACGGCATCGTCAAAATTATAAAAATCCTTGACTATGTCAATGACAAGCCTTCCAGCAAAGGAAAATCATCATGAACCAGGCTATAAAAACCCTGCTACATGTAGGCTGCGGACCCGCCACTAAAAAGCAGCTACTACCCTATTTTCATGGAGATAACTGGCAGGAGCTGCGCGTCGACATTAATCCTGACGTTCACCCCGATATTGTAGGTACCATGCTCGACATGTCAGCCGTGGCCAGCGGGACTGCCGATGCGGTCTATTCTTCACATAACATAGAGCACGTCTATGCACATGAGGTAGGCTTGGTCCTGCGTGAATTCCTGCGTGTACTTAAAGATGATGGCTTCCTTGTCATTACCTGTCCTGACCTGAAGTCCGTGGCAGCATTGGTCGCCGCTGGCAAACTTATCGACACGGCCTATGTCTCACCAGCCGGTCCCATAGCTCCTATAGATATCTTGTATGGCCACCGCCCGCCTTTGGCTGCAGGCAATCACTATATGGCACATAAATGCGGCTTTACTCTGGAAGTTCTCATGGGGTGTATAAAAGAAGCAGGGTTCCCCTCCATGGGAGGTGCAGAGCGCCCCCATGCTTTTGATCTTTGGGTTGTAGCCAGCAAACAAGCCCTGAGTGATAGCGAGATGACGACCTTGGCCAATTCGGTGCTTAACATCATTTAACGCTAGCAACTACTTCACAATGCGCAATGCAGGCTTAGGCTTTTCTGGCTCGGGTGTGGGCGTGACAGGGGGAGGTGATGGCTCTTGTGGAGTTTCCTCCTCAAAAAACATGCCCTGACCATTTTCTCTAGCGTAAACAGCCAATACAGCTTCCACGGGAAAATACACTGATGTTGGTTTCCCACCAAATCGTGCGGAGAATGTCACCGCTTCATTATTCAGCTGCAGGCCATGAACAGCTGCTGGAGCGACATTAAACACGATACGACCATCATGCACATGCTGTTGCGGTACATCCACCCCAGGAGCAGCCGCCCAAACAACGACATGCGGAGTCATACCGTTATCCACCAACCATTCATAGATGGCCCGTATCATATAGGGCTTGCTCGATGTCATCGTCATAGGCAAATTTCCTGATCAAGAAAAAGGGCAGGCAATAATGCCTACCCTCTTTTACACGCTAACTAGATTAATTTCCAGCTCAGTGGATATCCTTCCAGTATTCCTTATTCAACAAGTACACCGGAATAAACAAGACCACCAGGAAAGCCCACACCCACCAACCAATATGCTCACGCTCGGTCTTGATCGGTTCGGCCATATAAGCCATGTAGTTGACCAGATCACCTACTGCCTTTTTATAGCCATCATCACCAAGTTCTATATTCAGGGTTTCCAAGGCATTAGGCATAGCCACATCCTTAAATACCTTATTATTAACACCCCAAGGACGCTTGCTGTCCGGATAGAAGCTCAACAAATAGCTATATACCCAGTCAGCTGAATGCAAACGCGTCTCCAAGGTAAGATCAGGTGGGGCATTACCGAACCACTTAGCCTGTTCATCAGGTCGCCCACCGGACAACATATGGTCACCAATCTTGTCCGTAGTCCAGACCAGATTACTCATCATGAGCTTATGGTCAATACCCAAGTCATCCGCAACACGTTCATAGCGAACGTACTTGGCCGTATGGCAGCCAAGGCAATAGTTGACGAACAACTTGGCTCCACGTTGCAGCGAGTCCGTACGAGTCGCATCAACAGGAGCTGTCAGACATTCCTTGAGGGCACCACACTCACTGTCTTCTGCATGTGCCATCCAGGGCGAGAGTAACAGAGCAGTCAATATCAGCAATGTTTTCATTAATGCTTCCCTCCGGTCACACGATCCGGTACTGGCTTGACATTCTCCATGGAGGTGTAGAACGGCATGAGCAGGAAATACAGGAAATACGCTACCGTAAAGCAGCGAGCCACCAAGGTTGCCATCGGACTAGGTTCAATCATACCAATACGCCCGAGTCCTAGGAAACTGATCACAAAGATCCCCAGCCACAACTTACTCCACCCTCCTTTGTAACGCATGCTCTTGACCGGACTACGATCCAGCCAAGGCAATACGAACAGGATGGCGATAGCGCCCCCCATGACCATGACACCAGGGAAAGCAGAACCAAACATTGAGGGCGTCGCACGTAACATGGCATAGAAAGGCGTGTAATACCATACCGGAGCTATGTGTGGCGGTGTCTTAAGTGGATTGGCAGGCTCAAAATTCGGCGCTTCCAAGAAATGTCCGCCTCCATCAGGCCAGAAGAAGACCACTCCCAGAAACACAAACAGGAAGACAACGATACCCACCAGATCATGAACGGTGTAATAAGGATGAAAGGGAATGCCATCCAGGGGTTTACCATCAGCACCCTTGTGTTTCTTGATTTCAATGCCGTCAGGGTTATTAGATCCTACATGGTGAAGGGCAACTACGTGTAAGAATACCAGAGCAACCAGCACCAAGGGGATAGCGGCCACATGCAAGGCAAAGAAGCGGTTCAAGGTCAACCCGGAGATCACAAAATCCCCACGCACCCAAGTCACCAACTGATCGCCTATGAACGGTATGGCGCCTACTAGGTTCAGAATCACCTGAGCCCCCCAGAACGACATATTGCCCCAAGGCAGCAAATAGCCAAAAAAGCCTTCAGCCATCAGACACAGATAGATCGCCATACCTACCAACCACAACAGTTCTCTCGGCTTGCGGTATGAACCGTACATCATGCCACGGAACATATGCAGGTAAACGACAACAAAGAAGGCCGAGGCGCCCGTTGAGTGCAGATAGCGGATGAGCCAGCCAAGGTCTACATCACGCATGATGTATTCCACGGAAGCAAAAGCACCATCCCCGGTTGGGTTGTAGTCCATAGTTAACCAAATGCCTGTCAGCAGTTGATTGACCAGAACGACCATGGAAAGCACACCAAAGAAATACCAGAAATTGAAATTTTTTGGCGCGTAGTACTCCGACATATGGTACTTAAAGGTTTCTGTCGCCGGAAAACGAGCATCTACCCAACCCATCATATTTTGCCAAAGTTTGTTCATGCTGGATTCTCCTTGTCGACGCCGATAGTGATCACGGTCGGGGTAGTATAAGAGTAAGGAGGCACTACCATATTTTTCGGCGCAGGCTGTCCAGAATAAACTCGTCCCGCCAAGTCATACTTAGAACCGTGGCACGGGCAGAAGAACCCACCTAGCCAACTCGGTTCAATTTTACCTATTTCCGGCACAAACAGCGGAGAACACCCTAAATGCGTGCATATCCCAATCAGCACCAGAAACTCTGGCTTAATGGAACGCCATTCATTTTTGGCATAATCCGGCTGCTGCGGATCATCCGAATTAGGATCGCGCAACTTGGGGTCAATTTCTTTCAGGCTAGCTAGCTCTTCGGGTGTTCGGCGCAGCACCCACACAGGTCGTCCTCGCCACTTAACTATAATTCGCTGCCCTGGCTGTATCTGACTAATATCAACATCTACTGGTGCCCCCGCTGCCTTGGCCTTGGCACTTGGTAACCATGACTTGACAAACGGTATCGCAGCACCAACCGCCCCCACAGCCCCCACAGCCGCCGTAGCGCCTATGAGCAGCATACGACGGCCTGAATCAACCCCGTCATTACTCATTAATCAACTCTCCTCGTAAGACACGGGCGCACGCAAGCTGCTCTCGCCCAACTCAAGCCCAACTCAAGCCCGCCAATGATATGTAAAAGCCCCAGAAGGTACAAGGCAATAGCATCACTGCCTTATGAAACCTGATTAAAAATAAACCTGGATCAAAAAAAACCCGGGAACTCCCGGGTTTAGTATTGGCTGGGGGACTAGGATTCGAACCTAGACAGACGGAGTCAGAGTCCGTAGTCCTACCGTTAGACGATCCCCCAATCCTGCTGACAGCGCTACAATTAACGCTTGGAGTACTGAGGACGCTTACGTGCTTTGCGCAGACCGAGCTTCTTACGCTCTACCTCACGCGCATCACGTGTAACGAAACCGGCCTTACGCAGAGCAGAACGCAAGCCCTCATCATATTCGATCAAAGCACGCGTAATGCCATGACGTATAGCACCTGCTTGTCCGCTGATACCACCACCGCTGACCGTAACGGTAATATCAAAACGATCAGTCACTTCAACCAGTTCACGCGGCTGACGCACAATCATACGGGCCGTCTCGCGCCCAAAGTACGTATCAAGACTACGGTTGTTAACTTCAATCTTGCCTGTACCGGGACGCAGGAAAACGCGTGCTGCAGAAGTCTTGCGACGGCCGGTACCATAATTTTGCTGGGTCATGGTCATTTACTCAAAATTCCAAGGGCTGAGGCAACTGAGCCGCATGCGGATGCTCGGCACCACCGTAAACTTTCAGCTTGCTGAACATGTCACGACCCAAGGGTCCTTTGGGCAGCATCCCCTTGACAGCGATTTCAATCACCTGTTCAGGCTTGGTTGAAATCAGCTTGTCATAACGCACACCGCGAATACCACCTGGATATCCGGTGTGATGCCAATACATCTTTTGCTGAGCCTTATTGCCCGTGACCGCTATCTTGCCGGCATTGACTACAATGATGTAATCGCCTGTATCCACATGGGGGGTATACTCGGCCTTGTGTTTGCCGCGCAAGCGCGACGCAATTTCGCTAGCCAGACGACCCAAGGTCTTGCCGGCCGCATCCACGACAAACCAGTCGCGCGTGACGGTTTCGGGCTTGGCACTGAACGTTTTCATGGTTTCACGCCTTTAACATGCATAGACCGAGGCCAAACCGCCCCGGAAAAAATCAGGACGCGAATCTTACCCAAGGCTAAGCCTCTTGACAACCATTTTTTTACATGGAGGTATAACCTCCCCCTAAGCTAAGGGGAAATTATACCCCATTGCCCCCTCAACCACTGATCTTTATATCAATAGCTCGCGGCTGAATTTGATCCATCTTGGGAATCGTCACATTCAACACGCCATCGCGATATTCTGCCGCCAACTTAGTTTCATCTGCATCCTCAGGCAAGGTAAATCTACGGGCAAAAGCCCCATACACTCTTTCTATCCGATGATGCCTAGGTCCATTATCCTGCTTTTCCAAACGCCGCTCTCCACTCAATTTCAAAACATGTTCGTGGACACTCAGCTTGATGTCCTCTTTTTTCACATCCGCAATCTCAGCTTTAACCAGGTAAGCCTGCTCAGTCTCACTGATATCCACAGCAGGCATCCATTCTGCATGTGCCATGGCTTCTTTGCCCGGTTCGTTCACCAAGCCTTGCATTCTGGATGGCGTCATCATGCGATGATAATTCTGTACAATATCCTCTAGCTCTCGAATTGGATTCCAGCGACTCATAATCATCACTCCTCTTGGGTTAGATGATTATTTTTTGGGGGCACCCCCTATCAGTTTACAAGAGCGAAACTGGTGATTTTTTGATAGTCTTGAATGACTTGAATAAGAACCCCATATCACTTAATTGGACTCATTTTGCAATTATCTCGTTTATTCCTCTTCTTAGTTATTTTCTACTGGCTAACAGCCTGTGGCAACTCAACAACGAACTCCAGTGCTTCAAACTCAGGCGGTAGCGTTGCTCAACTGTCCTTGGAGCCTCACCCCCTGGCCAATAACAAAGGTTGGGTGCCAGCATCACAGGCCAGCTATGCCCTGCAATTGACCGGCACCCCCAACATGGCAGCCCCCATTCAAGTCGCGGAAATTGATCTATTTGACACCCCCTCGACCACCATCAGGCTATGGCAACAGCAGTCCATGCATGTCATCTGTTATTTTTCAGCAGGAACGCGCGAGTCCTGGCGCCCAGACAGTGCCAGTTTCAGCCAAGCTGTTATTGGACTGGCCGATGCCGGGTGGTCAGGAGAAAACTGGATCGACATACGCTCGCTGCAAGTACGTCAAATCATGCTGGCTCGTCTGGATCTGGCTGTTAGCAAGGGCTGCGATGGCGTCGACCCCGACAATGTCAATGGCTACACTAATGCTACCGGCTTTCCCCTAACCGCCCAAGATCAGCTGGATTTTAATGTCGTTTTGGCTAATGCGGCCCATAGCCGCGGCCTAGCCACAGCATTGAAGAATGACTCTCCACAAATTGCACTACTTGCCAACTATGTGGACTTTGCCATCAATGAGCAATGCCATGAATCAGGCGACTGCCAGCTCTACCAACCCTTGCTACAGGCAAGCAAACTCGTCGTCAATATCGAGTACAGCTCTACCTATGTACAGAACACGCAAGGTGCCTTCACTCAGCTTTGTCAGCAAAATCAAGCCATGGGAATCGAGACCCTGATCCTTCCTCAATCCCTCAATGGCAGCTACCGCTACACCTGCCCCTAACGCGGATAACCCGTAATCTGGCGAATCTCCTGATAAATCGGACGCAACTGACGGTACATACGTTTCCATACCCGTTTATAAAGCTGCTGATATAAGCGATGCTGTTCATCCTGCGGATAAAAAACATCTGTCACTCGCGTCATGGCGGCCACTGCCTCCGCATGACTGGCATACCATCCAAGAGCCACCGCCACATTCATGGCTGCACCTAAACCTGAGGTTTCCGTGGTGTGGGGTCTTTCTGCCGGCAAGCCAAACACATTGGCCGTAATACGCATAACCTCATCTGACTGTGCACCTCCACCAGAAACCCGCAATGCACGCAGACGATGACGGCTACGTTTTTCAATGCGATCGCGTCCATCCTGCAGGGCATACGCCAAGCCCTCGATGATGGCACGATAAACATGAGCCCGCGTGTGCACATCGCCAAACCCGATTAAAGCACCCTTGGCTTCTCGCCCAGGCTCACGTATACCCGGCGACCAGTAAGGCTGCAGCATCAGCCCCATAGCGCCCGGAGGGGTCTCGCGCAGCAGCGCATCAAACAAAGTTTCTACAACCAGCCCTTCACTCTCTGCCTGCCATTGCTCCTTGTGACCAAACTCTTCCTTGAACCAGTTAACCATCCAGAAACCACGAAATGTCTGTACTTCAGTCAAAAAAGCACCGGGGACAGCTGCTGGGTAGGGTGGCAATAGCGGCGTTGCTTCCATATACCGACTTTGGGTCGTATTGATGGTCGCTGTGGTACCAAAACTCAATGCTCCGAGATCTGGACTCAAACACCCCGAACCCAGAACTTCACAAGCCTTATCAGCACCAGCTGACACCAGAGGAGTGCCCTCAGGCAAACCCGTCATACGGCTAGCATCGGCCCCTATTTGCCCCATGATCGCGCCTGGAGGCAGCAACTCTGGCAGCTGATCCTGGCGTACTGCCAGAGCCTTCCACTTCCAGTCCCAGGCTTTAACCCAGTCCAATCGTTTAAAATCAAAGGGCAGGTAACCAACCTGCGATGCCAATGAATCAACATAGCGACCGCAGAGACGAAAATTCAGATAGCCAGAGATCAATAAAAATTTATGGGTACTTGCCCAGATATCAGGATGGTTTTGAGCGATCCAATTACATTCTGCCTGGCGGCGAAAATAATCGATAGTCTCCGCTTCTCCCACCACACTAAACAGCCCTTGCAGCCAAAGAGGCAACGCAGGCAAATGTACTGCTTCGCGCTGATCCAGCCAGGTAATGGCAGGCATCAAGGGCCGTCCCTGATGATCAACAGCAACCGTCGTGCCTCGCTGTGTCGTCAGTGCGACACCTTCTACCTTGGCAGGATCTACCCCTTGCGCCCAGAGTTCACGACAGGCCTGCCCTAAACACGACCAGTAGTAGTCAGCATCTTGCTCTGCCCACCCGGGATGAGGGCTATGATAAATGGGCTGGAACTTGACTTGAGATCGGGCCTGAAGATGACCACGAGCATCAAACAACAACGCCCGGACACTTTGCGTACCCAGATCCAGCGCCAGTATCCCCCCCATCAAGCCACTCCTGCTGCCGTTCCATAAAAGCTATGCCATATTTTCATGTAACGTCGGGTTTCTTGAAGCGTACGTTCTTCATCCCATCCCAACTCTTGCTGACAAAGTCCTGCAATTCTCTGCAAATGCTCTTCGCCACCATGAGGCAACAAAAGACCCATGCGAACGCGTCGCAGCAATAAATCATCCAGGTGGACTACCTGCTCATGGCGCAGCGACCAACGCAACTCACTCCAGCTGACCGTCATGCCGGGAATTAAAGCCTGGTCGCTGCCTTCCGACATGGCTGCCACCTCGGCAGCACGCACGCCAAAGCGGGCCGTCAAACGCTCGGGCCATGAGGCTCGTAATTGCACCGGCCGGAATATGGGGGCGCCATCATCGCGAATGTTGATGCCTAACGGGGAGCTGGCAGCACGCAAAGCATCCAGAGCAATTTGTCGAAAAGTCGTTAACTTGCCACCAGTCACCGTGACTAGGCCTTGATCCACAAACACACTGTGATCACGTTTTTCCTGTGAAGGGTCTCGACCCTTGCCTGAGGATACGATAGGCCGGACACCGCTAAAGGTAGCCATCACATCCTCAGCGACCAGTTTAGCGCCTGGAAACTGGCTGTTAGCCGCACGCAACAGATAGACAAATTCCTGAGGACTGATACTGGCCTCAACATCCAGATCATCGCGATGATCAAGATCCGTGGTACCTACCAGAGTTCGTCCTTCCCAAGGATAAATAAAAACCGCGCGCCCATCATCAGGATGCATGAAGATAACCGATTCGGCTACGGGCAACCGAGATGAAGGTATGACCAAGTGACTGCCGCGCAGTGGGCGTATGCGTGTTTCACCCGCCAAAGGCTGACGCAATCGATCAGCCCAGGCACCTGTGGCACTGATCACCGCCTTGGCGTTTAAAACAACTTGCTCACCGCTTACTTGATCGAGAGCCTTAACCCCCGCCACTCGGCCCTTTTGCATCAGCAAGTCATGCACCGTCATGTAATTAAGGGTAATTGCGCCATCAGCCCTAGCCTCTTCAAGCACACGCAGCACCAAGCGCGCGTCATCCACCAAGGCATCGGTATAACGAGAAGCACCCAGCAACCCTTTATCAAGGTAACCTGGCATGCGTGCAAGAAAACTGTCACGCGCGCTATAACTATGATCCCGGTATCTAGCCAGCACATCATAGACGGTCAGTAGCAGGCCAAACACAAAGGGACCTGGGAACTTCTTGCGAAAATGTGCAAACCAGTACCCCATGCGCGTTACCAGTCCCGAAGACTCACGCATCAGCCTTTCACGTTCAACCAAAGAATGCCACGTCAATCGTATGTCACCCGAAGCGATATAACGCAGCCCGCCATGGACCATTTTGGAGGAACGACTGGATGTTCCCCAAGCATAGTCCCTTTGCTCTAGTAACAAAGTCTTTAACCCACGTCGCGCTGCTTCCCTAGCCACCCCAGCTCCGGTAATTCCTCCGCCAATGACAATCACGTCCCATTCAGAAGCGCTAAGCGAGTGCGCATCCGGTCGCTGCTGTTTCATGTTGACACTACTTCCTTATTTAAGATTGATCTTGGCTACCGCCGGCAGCAACTTACCAGGATTTAACTGCTCGCGCGCATCAAAATGCCGTGACAAGGCTTGCAAGCAAGCCATACCTTCAGCACCTTTTTCCGCAGCGAGATAGGGGGCATGATCCAGACCCACACCATGCTGATGGCTAATGGTCGCACCCTGGGCAACCAGCGCCTCACTCGCCAATGCTTTGAGCTTTTGCCAACGCTTCAGCGTATGTGTGTAAGTATCGGCACACCGGAACGCATAGGTGGTGTAAATACTTGACCCCTGGGCGTACAAATGAGACAGGTGCGTAAATACTAAAACGCTCTCTCGTTCATCTTGCAACGCCTGCCGCAATGCCGTCTCAATACGCTCTACCGTTTCAGGCACTCGTACCCAATCTACCGCCGTTTCCAGCGTATCAATGGCATAACCTAGTTGCCAGAATGATTCCCGCAAATACGGAGAGCGAAAACGGTTAGCCGCCCAGCGCCGCCCCAGCAGACTACCGGTGCTCACGCCCGAGAAGCGCCCTAGCACTTTCAAGGCAGCGGCCCGTACTTGCTTGATCTGGTCGCGATCACCGGTCAAGCCCATGGTGATCATGCATTTGCCCTCATGTATACCACGTAGCGCAAGGTAACGCTCGAGCCAGCGCACAGCGCGAGCATGACCTGCCAGAATCAGATGAGTCCGTGTTTCCTCTGCATTGCTCAAACGCAACATGGATAATCCCAGGTCAGACTGGGCCATGGTTCGTACACAAGCGACTGCCGTATCCCAATCCGGACAGAATGCCACATGAAACTCTTCATGCTCAGGGATAGGCCGTACCCGCAGTGCGACATCCGTAATGATGCCAAAACGCCCTTCCGAGCCCATAACCACTTCGCGCAGATCCGGACCTGCTGCCGAGGCAGGCAAAGTAGGCAGTTCTAGACTACCCGTCAGTGTTTCAATATGCCCACCCGCAAAAAGCTGCTCTATGCGGCCATAGCGCATGGACTGCTGACCGCTAGAGCGACTAGCCACCCAACCACCTACCGTCGAGAGCTCGTAGGACTGCGGAAAATGCCCCAGCATATAACCGTGAGGACGCAGTTGCTTTTCCACGTCCGGCCCTGGTGTACCCGCCCCAAACACTGCAATCTGCGATACAAGATCCACAGATAACAACCGATTCATACGCGCCAGGGATAAGGTCAGAACAGGACGCCCCCCTGACAAAGGATTGATATGCCCAACCACCGAGGTCCCACCGCCATAAGGAATAACGACCACATCATGCTCACGCGCATAGTGCAGCAACTCTCGCACCTCAGCTCGGGACTCAGGCTCAGCGACACCATCAGGAAAAACACCGATCTCACCACTGCGCATAGCTAACCAGTCTGGCAAACTTTGTCCTCTGGCATGACGAACACGAATCTCTGCTCCGGTTTGCACACCTGGATGCGGCTCAAGACGGCTAGGCGGCACGCGCGACAATACCTCTTCGAGAGATGCATCACGCAAGGGCTCTGCCTGCCCCAACTGCGCCTGCAAAAAATCCTTGGCCTCCTGAGTTGCCGGGAAACTATTAGCCTCATCTCCCCAGCCATTCCACTTACGCATAACATGCACCTCTTTAGCAACCGGCGATAATACGCTTATTGATGTAATCCCATAAGACAAAATGCAGACGGCAGAATAGACAAAACAGGACACAGCTAACTACACATACCACGCATAAATCAGCCCTTACGGGTACGCAACAAGAGTTTGTTCATTAAGTGTTCTCCCTGTACGGTCAACTGCCATTGCGGGTCACCTTGCGCCCGGCCGCTGCGCGAGCGAGCAATCAATCCCAGGGTTCGTAACTGAATTCGCACACTACTAAAACAAAGGTCAGTCAAGCGCACATCGGTCAAGGCATGACCGATGTGCGCTTGACTGACCTTTGTTTTAGTAG
>JABEVH010000315.1 GCA_013043915.1 Pseudomonadales bacterium | reverse complement strand
TTACATCAGAGCCCGGAGACCCCATCGGGTTCGCCCTTAGAACCCCCTGTCTTTCCATAGACCACAATCTTTTCAGTGGTAGACATGGGGAGGTTTAGATACGCCAGCGTATTGGGCAATGGGTTGGGATTCCGGTCTGTATCGGTATAGGTTCTACCAAAACACGAGCCAAGCTGGCTAACCATATTGCTATAGAGTCCCCCGCTTCAATTTGCTGCGTAAGCGGCTAATGAAGCGAGGGAGTATTCACGCGTTAATTAAACGTTGTTGATTTGCACAGGTAAAGACCCAGCCAGGTACGGGGTGCGTATCCGTACCTGTCGTCTAGGTTGCAGTGAATGTTAATCGACCGTTTCCCCGGCGGGTAGAATGGCCTGAAGCCCTTGGCCTGACTGAACCAAGAGAGGGGTGGCTTTATCCAGATCCAGAACTCTTAGATGTTCGCACAAGTGATGTGGGCTGTTGCTGATACGTAAACGCACACTGCCGGCTCGTGTATGATCCATCCCGCCACGCATGGCAATCACCGTACGAAGTAACGTTCCTTGCCGTTGTGTATAGGTCATCAAGTTAGGGGCGGGGAGTTTCAAGCCCATACCCGTGCGTCCACTCAAGCTGCATAGCGAGGTTACACCGTCAGCATCATAAACCTGGCAGTCAAGTTGAGGGCCACGACGACTGAATTCAATGGGGACCACTATTTTGGGATACCCCCAGCATTCTCGGCCGGCCGCATTAGCAATTTCGGTGGTGACAGGTAGGTCCACAACGTACATGCCAGGCATGATAGATTGACCGGGATGCCAGGCGGCCGTGCTATGAAATCCTGCACGATGCGAGGGACGGGCAGCTACAGCCAATCCCATTTCGTTATAAGGTCCTACTGATGAATCCACATATTGAAAAAAAGCCACTGTGGCTATGGATCGGCCAGGCGCAATGATGACGGGCTCTAGCGCTGCGGGTAAGAGTTGGCGTGCAGCGGACGCCGATACCATGAAGTTGGCAAATACGCAGGCGGTGTTGTAATACAAGATAGGTAAATCGATATGGCCCTGCTGGGTAGCAAAGGGGTGTTGTTTAACATCAAAATAGGCAGTCATTAGAGCTCCTAAACACTGACGGTGTCACGTTGACCTGCTAGGCGGTCGAGCAGCAGGGGTTGAAGGTCTTCAATGACAGCTAGGCGGTTAATTTGGTTAGTGCCTTCGAAGATACGAGTAAGACGAATATCACGCAGCAGTTTTTCCATGCCTTCATGGTTATGAAGGCCGTGTTCGGCCAGCAGTGCCATACCCATTTCACACACGGCCTGAGCTCGATCCGTGGCAAAAAACTTGCTGAGACTAGCTTCGGCTTGGTGTGACTGCAGAGAACCGCTGGCCTGTTGCCAGACCAAGGCACGCATAGCTCGGGTTTCAGCAATCATTTGAGCCAGCTGTAGCTGGTACTCCTGATAGGAGAGTAAGGGCTTGCCACCTAACTGAGTTTGTAGGCAATACTCAAGCGCAAGTTCACAGGCTCTGCGTGCCATACCTACAGCCATGGCTGCTACGGGGTAGCGAGAACTATTGAGTGTGGCTCGGTTAAGAGCCCAACCTTGGCGTAAGCCTCCAACCATGGCATCTGCAGGCACATAACAATCGGTGAAGGATAACTCAGCAGCGCTACTGGCCCGCATGCCCATTTTGAGCTCCGTGCGTAGGGACTCCAGCCCAGGGTTGTCTGCTGATACCACAAAACAGGTCCAGGATTCAAAACCCTCACCCTCTAGAGCGGCAAAAACAGAGATATGACGAGCAACATCACCACCGCTGATAAAGCACTTGCGACCATTGATGATATAGCCGCGCCCTTGGCGTTTGGCTATCACGCGCGGTTGGTTGGCCAAGGCGCCATGGCCGTCTTCTACATCACTGCCTGCAGCAGGTTCGGTGATGGCATAGGCAAATAGATGGGGAATACCTTTTATAAAGTCCTGAGTCATGGGCCGAACAAACTTCCATATTGCGCGCAGGTCACCACTCAGGCAGATAGGAGCCAAGCCAAGTTGGTGAGCACTGAGCAGTAGCATTTGCCCGCCACAAACTCTCGCCAGTTCCTCTACCTGGATGGCAAAACGAAAAGCTGTGGGGAATCGCAAATCCAGCATGGTCGCCGAGCCTAAGGGAGCAGGTAGCAAATTGGTCATCAGGCCGGCACGTCCTGCATGTTTAAGCAGATGAAGAGCAGCAGGGTGTAAGGTTCCTGGCTCAGTATGAGGAGCTTCATCAAGTTTTTGAACATTAGGAGCCATAAACTGTTCGGCAAATTGCCGACAATGTCGCCGCAGTTTAGCCAAAGGTGCGGGTAAGCGCTGTGTGTCAAGTTCCCACAGATCAGTTGCTTGGTAGTGTGTCAGCATGCGACCTAGCTTGCCGAGTTCGTCCATACTATGCAAAGGATTAAGCGCATGCCCGGGGCTGACGTGTCCTTCAAAATGCAGGAGATTTTTAATCATGACCTCTCCCATGAGGCAGCTAATAACTGCATATCCAGGGGGCTGCCACTTTGATAACGCAGCTGATAAGCATCGCGCAAACACTTTTCAATGCCGTTGTCACGCATATAACCTAGGCCCCCCATGACCTGCATGGCAGCATTGACCGCTGTACCCAAACCTTCTTGCAAACGATTACGTACTAGCAATAAGTGCCTGAATGAATTTTCATCAAGTTGCTGGTATTGTAAAAAGGTCTCGGTATCAGCCTGCACGCCACGAATATCAGTCAGTAGGGACTGCACGGCCTCATGCTGGTCGATTAATTTCCCACCCTGATAACGTATACCTGCATAAGCAGCAGCTTTTTCTCCTGCATGATCGATACAACCCAACTGTATAGCCAGTAAGCCTAGCCATTCCTGATGCCAGAGATGGCGGGATTGCAGCGGATCTTGTCGGGTTAATAACTCCCCTTGTTCAGGAACCATGCGTCCATAATGCAGTTCATCAAGACCAAGTCCATGATCAGTTGATGTGGTGACGGGGACTATCCACCAGGTGATGCCTAGTTGGTGCTGAAATACGGGACAGAGCATATGACCGTCATGGGCAGGGATCAGGGCTAAACGAGCACGGTGACAACTAAAAACATCGGCTAATATAGCGTTGTTTGTGGTTGATTGGCGCCACCAGCGTGCCAGTTCGCCACGACCTAGGCCGTGGTGTCCATGCAGACATAGGCCAATGTGGGGGGAGGAGGGGCATCCTGGCAGTTGCCTGGCGAGGGCTGCTCGATGCAGGCTCAGGGCCAAAGCGGCATGGGTAGATGCCAGTGTACGCAGACTAGATAAGGTTAACGCCAGTCCTTCTGTGCTATCTGCATGTTCCCATAGGCCATAACCCGGTTCATTGGTCAGATTAAGTACGCCCTGTTCGATGAGAACCGATAATGCTTGTGTGAATGCCTCTGAATTACAGACGACTTCAGGACGGGCAAAATGTGAGATCGATAAATCATGGCAAATTCGCTGAATGCTTGCCGCGACAAGATGATGATCTTCGCTACTCACCTGCATGAAAACCTCATGTGTTGTAGTTAACACACAATCATGTTAGGTGTATTAAGCATCCGTCGATATGATGTCTGCGGACAATCTATTGATTATGGCGGTCAACCTGATGTTGAGAAACTATGGATAATCTGGTCACCACCATGTCGGTATTTCCCCTGTTGCAATGCGCAGCTGAGGAAGGAATTGCTGTGTCAGATTTGCTGGCGGGCAGCCAACTGACTGAAAACCTATTATGTGATCATGAACGCAGGGTCCCCTTTCATGAGGAGTGTGTGGTTGTCAGCAACTATATGCGGTTAACTCGAGAGCCCCATCCTGGACTCAGTGCTAGCGCCCACTACCACTACAACTGCTTTGGCGTTTTGGGAGCAGCTCTGGTCAGCCATCCTAATATGCTGGAGGCCTGCCGATTTTTGGTGCGTTATGTCGCCTTGACGTTTACCCCCTTTCTGGTCACAACCCAGGAAGATGAAAATATATTACGCGCGCGTTACCTGGATCGGCTTGATCTAGGAAAGTGTCGGGAATACTACTTACTACGTGATTTAGCTTTTGTCCGTAACCTTTGTCGCGAGGCAAACCCTGAACATTGGCAACAACTCGTTACTCGTATGGACATTGCCATGCCAGAACCGGCTGACAGCCAGCGTGTCTACGATTTTTTTGCATGGCCTATACGGTTTGATGTCGATGAAACCCTGATCGAGACTCATAAATCTGCCTTGCTGCAACCTCTGCGCTTAGCCAATCCCATGACTCTGGAGTTGATGGTACGGCAATGCGATGAACTTCTGATCAAACGACAGCACAACAGCTGGCGCAGCCGTGTGGAATCCTTGCTATTACAGGGTGTCATGGATATCAACCTTATCGCTGAAAAGTTCTGTTGCAGTGAGCGCACGCTACGCCGTCATTTACAACGTGAGGGCAGTTCTTTTCATGAGATTGCCCTGCAACTGCTGCAACAACGAGCAATCCACTACCTGAAATACTCCCGTCTTAGTGTGGAAGTCATCGCCAACCGGTTGGGTTACAGTGAAACAGCTGCATTTGACCATGCATTTAAACGCTGGACCGGCAGGACGCCTACCCAGTATAGAATGGATGCCCACGGATAAACTCATGCCTATGTTTGTCATTCTCTCCGGCTCAAACGCTTGAGATTCCTACAGCTAGATGACGATCCCATGTTGTTCCTAAAAACTTGCGCATAACTGCGCATAGGATTTACTAGTAGGCTTGCAGTCAGTACACGCACTGAGCGGGTGAAACATATGGGCATCCTGAACACTTGTCCGCGCATTCCCCTTGCTAGGTGAGTTCCGAACCAGCATTGCACCAGCAGGGGGTCAAGCGGACGGTTTTGAATATGCAGCTTAATG
>JABEVH010000314.1 GCA_013043915.1 Pseudomonadales bacterium | reverse complement strand
GGATATCCTGATTATTTCAACACCGCAAGATACACCGCGCTATCAGCAGTTGCTCGGCGATGGCAGCAAGTGGGGGTTGAACTTCGAGTATGTGGTTCAGCCTAGTCCTGATGGGCTGGCACAGGCATTCTTATTAGGGGAAGATTTTATTGATGGTCACCCCAGCGCCCTTATTTTGGGCGATAACATATTCTACGGCCACGATATACCGAGGATTTTGCAAGCTGCCGATGTTCGTGAGCAGGGGGCATCGGTATTTGCCTATCATGTCTTTGATCCTGAGCGCTATGGTGTGGTGGCTTTTGATGTCCAGGGTAAAGCCATCAGTCTGGAAGAAAAGCCTAAGCAGCCTCAGTCCAACTATGCCGTAACGGGCCTGTATTTTTATGATAACCAGGTGGTGGAGTACGCGAAGTCACTGCGTCCGTCCCCTCGTGGTGAACTGGAAATCACCGACCTTAATGCTATTTATCTGCAACGTGGGCAGTTGGCAGTAGAGATCATGGGACGCGGCTATGCCTGGCTGGACACGGGCACGCATGATTCCTTGCTGGAGGCGGGGCAGTTTATTGCGACTCTGGAAAAGCGTCAGGGCTTGAAAGTGGCTTGCCCGGAAGAGATCGCGTTTCATAGCCACTGGATCGATGCACCCCAGTTGGAAAAACTGGCCCAGCCCTTGTGCAAGAATGGCTATGGGCAGTACCTCATGCAACTTCTAAAAGAAAAAGGTTAACCCATGAAGTCTACTTCCTTGGCTATTAAAGATGTGGTATTGCTGGAGCCCAAAGTATTTGGGGATACGCGCGGCTTTTTCTTCGAAAGTTTTAACCAGCATGTATTTAATGAAGCGGTTAACTGTAACGTGAATTTTGTGCAAGACAACCATAGTCGCTCACAGCGCGGTGTTTTAAGAGGGCTGCATTATCAGCTGCCGCCACACGCTCAGGGTAAACTCGTTCGTGTCGTGGTCGGCGAGGTTTTTGATGTGGCGGTAGATATTCGGCGTGGTTCACCTACCTTTGGGCAGTGGGTGGGAGAGGTATTAAGTGCTGATAATGCGCGACAAATGTGGATTCCACCCGGGTTTGCGCATGGTTTTTTGACCATCTCGGCGTATGCAGAGTTTTTGTATAAGACCACGGGCTATTATCAACCAGCCAGTGAGCGTTGCATTCGATGGGATGACCTTCAAATTGGAATTACGTGGCCCAGCGTTGAAGGTACACCACTGCTATCGGGTAAGGATCTGCAAGGGCGCTCCTTGGCGGATGCAGAAATTTTTGACTGAAGTTATTGTCCAAGAGCTTGCAGCAAGCGTACATGGGACTCAGCTTGCACGGCTGCAAGCTGAGTCATGAGTAACTGTTGGTTGTCGGCATTGAGACGTTCGGCAACCACATCAAGATGGTTACCCAAGCCGCCTTGCTCGCTTTGGTTGGTTTGCAGCAGTTGGTCTTGCGCTAATGCCAGGGCTTGCTGTTGGTGCTGGATTTGCATTTTGATTTGCTGCAAACTGCTTAAATCATCCTCAACTTCTTTATAGGCATTCAAGACGGTCTGCCGGTAGTTGGCAACGGTTTCATCATAGTGTGATCGTGCTTGTTGGGTTAAAGCCTTGCGCTGTCCTCCATCAAATAGAGTTACGGCAGCACTGGCGCCCAAAGCCCAGAGTTCACTGGGCACGCTGATCAGATTGTTTAAGGCGCTGCTTTCATAGCCTCCGCCCATCCCCAGCTGAAATTGCGGAAAATAGGCCGTCCTGGCTAAGCCGATTTGTTCATTGGCAATCTCAACCTGTTGCTCTGCCAGGGCGATATCTGGACGTTGTTCAAGGAGGCTTGAGGGCAAACTATGTGGTAAGGGCATGTCAGTCAGATGATCAGCTACCTGAGGGTGATAGCCTGTTGCGGGTAGGCCAATCAGTAAGGCCATGATGTGTTCTTGCAGTGCTATCAATTGCTTAGTGTGGTCCTGGTTTTCCAGCAGCGCTTGCAAAGGTAACTGCGCCTGATCGAGATCGATCTGAGTGGCATCGCCGGCATTGAACTTGGCATGCACAAGATCAATATATTGTTGTTGATCAACCAGGAGTTGCTGTTGTTGTTTAAGCTGCATCGCTAGAGCTACCCGTTGAAAATAAGCTCTCGCTAATTGCGCTTGCAGGGAAAGTTGCAAACCACGTAAGTCAGCTTGACTGGCGTTTTCAAGATTGTGTGCAATACGTAATTGTGTATGCAGTCGTCCAAAAATATCGGGTTCCCAGCCAATTTGCGCAGTAATTTGCTGATCGGTATAGCGGTTGGGAAAACCAGGGAAATAGGTAGCACGATGCTTGGATAGCTGAACATTGCTAGTCGAAGCAGATAGCGAGGCGCTGGGTAGCATGGCACCATAAGCAGCTTTGAGTTGGGCGCGGCTCTCATCCAAACGAGCCAAGGCAGCGACAGCGTCCTGGTTGTGCGAGAGCTGGTCTTCGAGCTGATTTAAGTGATGGTCATGAAATACCTCCCACCATGATGCCCCAGAGGGTTGAGCTACGTTACCTTGAACTTGCTCAAAGCCACGGTCCGGCGCAAAACGTGCAGGCATAGCCACGTCAGGCTTTTGGTACTTCGGAGTGAGCGAACAGCCGGCAACTAGTGTAATCAAACTGATAGGGAGTAGGGCATGCCATCTCATGGTGACTTGTCCCCATCATTCAGGGACAGGGTACGCCGTCCGACGATTTTAACGGTTTGCCCTTCACTGATGGAGTCGCTCGGATTATCGATAATGCTACGGTTTTGTACCCAGTCTGAATGTATCTCCATACTTTTGCCAAAATCCCGTCCCGGGATCACCGTTTGCAAGTGTACCTTTTGTTGTGGGGTAATGGTCGCTAGCTGCAGTCCTGCACCACGAAATATCAGGGCAGTGATGGGAATTACCCAGCTTTGTCCCGAGGTGGCATGAAAATCAACAGTCGCATAATCGCCAGGTTGTATAAGGTGATCAGCATTATCAACACGTAGTTCAACGGTTCGGGTACGGCTTGCGGGGTCTAGGCCACCGGATAATTTAAGTAAAGTAGCCGGGAATTTATGACCAGGATGTTCAGCAACACTTAAGTCAATGGGAATACCCGCTTGAATACCATGTTGTTGTTCTTGTGGGACTTGTACCATGATGCGAAGTTGCTGGTTGTCGACCAGATGAAAAAGCTCTTGTGCGCTGGAGGCGGATACCAAATCGCCTATATCAATAGTGCGCGCAGAAACTACACCCGTAAACGGCGCTCGTATAAGCTCAAATCCTTTAAGTGCCATGAGGTTTTGTAAATGGGCACGTGCCGAGGCGACGGTGGTGATTTTAGCCTTGAGATCGCCCTCCTTGTCTTCAAGGTCTTGTTGTGAAACAGTACGAGTTTTCACCAGATGTTGCCAGCGCTCTGCTGTAATTCTGGCCAGTTGCAGATTAGCCTGCGCGGTTGCCAAGTCGGCCCTGGCCTGTTCAGTCTGAGCATCGATTTCCGGGCTGGTTACGGTCGCCAGAATATCTCCAGACCTAACGGTATCGCCGATGTCTTTGACCCAGGAGCGGATATAACCATTGCTGCGAGCACGTATAGCGGCGTCACGCCATCCCATGACAGTTCCTGGCAGAATCAGGTCGTGTTCTGTCGATGCTAGCAGGGGAGTCAATACGGTAACCTGCATGATGGCATCGTTGGTGGCCTCACGCTGCAGTTCAGCGCGGTGGTGCTGTCGCTTCATGATTCCTGCCGAAGCTAGTATGACCATGATGGCGACTATCACCCACAGGGTCCTGCGATGGGTAGGTACTGTGGTATTCACCGTTTAGCCTCCTCAACAAGGGGTCGGGACGTATGCAACCAGGTAAAAACTGCGGGGACGAACGTTAGGGTAGCCAGGGTGGCTAGCAATAACCCTCCGATAACCGCGCGGCCGAGTGGAGCGTTTTGCTCACCGCCTTCACCTAAACCCATGGCCATGGGCAGCATACCAATAATCATCGCCATAGCCGTCATCAATACCGGCCGCAGCCGTGTACTGCCGGCAGCTATCGCGGCTTCTAAAGCACAGGCACCCTGTTGCATGCGCTCACGCGCAAAACTGACGACCAGGATGCTGTTAGCGGTGGCTACACCCATGCACATGATGGCGCCGGTAAGGGCGGGTACGCTGAGGGTGGTCCCCGTCAGAAATAACATCCAGACGATGCCCGCCAAGGCGGCGGGCAAGGCTGTAATGATGATGAAAGGGTCCAGCCAAGACTGGAAGTTAACCACAATCAACAGGTAGACCAAAACTATGGCAGCCACCAGCCCCCAAGCCAGATCTTTAAAAGACTGATGCATGGTTTGTACTTGACCGCGCAAGGTTAGGGAGCTACCTCTGGGCAGTGGAGGCGCAGCATGAATGACATCTTGTATATCACGAGCAACGCTACCAAGATCGCGCTGCCAGGTCGTGCCGTAGATATCGAGTACGGGCTTGACGTTATAGTGGCTGACGACGGCAGGGCCGACACTGCGATGGAAGCTGGCCAGGTTACTGAGCTGTTGAGGTAATGAGCTTGAACCGCGCACTAACAGGTTGTGCAGATCTTGAAGACTCTCCATACGGTACTGCGGCGCCTGGGTTGTGATGCTGTATTGAACACCTGTTTTGGGATCTAGCCAGAAGGAGGGACTGGTCTGAAAACTTCCCGACAGGGTGATGAGCAGGTTTTGAGCCACATCATTTTCAGTCATGCCCAATATCATGGCCCGGCTGCGGTCAACGTCGACCTGAATTTGTGGATAGTCGTAACGTTGCTGTATCCGTAGGTCGGCCAAACCGGGTATCTGCTTGAGTTGATTGAGCAGATGGTTGGCATAAGGACGATTATGCTGAACATCGTAGCCTGCAATTTGCAGGTCCACGGGTGCGGGCATGCCAAAGTTCAAGATCTGACTGACAATATCGGCGGGTAAGAATGAGAACTCGGTATCAGGAAAATGCTGGTGCAGAACCTGGCGCAATAGGCCGATATAGTGTTCGGTGGGTGCGTGCCCAGAGGCTAGGGAAATTATGATGTCAGCGTCACCTGAGCCTATAGGTGCCGAGGTGCTGTAGGAAAGGTTGATACCACTGTAGGGCAGTCCTATGTTATCAACGAGCGTAGCGAGTTCATGGCGCGGTATATTTTGACGAACTACGGACTCAACCTCATCACACAATTGTGCGGTTTGTTCAATACGCAGACCGGTTCGTGCACGAAGATGCAGTTGAATCTGACCGGTGTCTACGCTAGGGAAAAAATCTGATCCCAGCCAGGGAAATAGTGCGAAACTGAACAGGGTCAGGACAAGAAATACCACGATGAATTGTCCACGCTGCGCCAGCAGGGACTCTAATAATTCTTGATAGGAACGACGCAAGCGGTCGAAGCTTGCTTCAAATTTTTGTTGATAGCGTTGCGCCCAACTGCTGTCGGTTGGATTAAGGTCTTCATCATGGGCCTTGAGCCAGTACATGGCTAAGGTAGGAATCAGGGTACGGGATAGCAGGTAAGATGCCAGCATGGCAAACACGACAGCCTCAGCCATGGGTACGAACAAATAATGAGCCACCCCGCCGAGCAAAAACATCGGAGCAAATACGATACAAATACTTAACGTTGACACCAGCGCCGGGATGGCAATCTGTTCAGCGCCGTCGAGGATGGCAGCATGGACACTCTTTCCTTGCTCAAGATGCCAGTTGATGTTCTCTATGGCAACGGTGGCATCATCCACCAGGATACCTACCGCCAGAGCCAGTCCGCCCAAGGTCATGAGATTGATGGTTTCTCCCAGGGCAGAAAGACAAATTATGGATGCTAATACGGATAACGGTATAGACACCGTGATGATCAAGGTGCTGCGCCAACTTCCCAGAAATAAGAGAATCATGGCCGCTGTTAGCAGAGCGGCTATCAGCCCTTCACGAACCACCCCCGAGATCGCTGCGCGAACAAATACGGATTGATCACCTAAGGCGCTTAATTTTAGGGACTTAGGTAGACCGGCACGCACGCTGGGTAATAAGGCTTTAATGCCATCGACAATATTGAGGGTAGAAGCTGCTCCCGTTTTGAGCACGCTCATCAGCACCGCGCGGTGCCCATCCATACGCACGATATTGGTCTGAGGTGGAAAACCATCTCGTACATGGGCTACGTCACGCACATAGATGACGCTGCCGTTGACGACCTTGATGGGGAGATTGTTCAATTCGTCAACATTTAAAGGACTGGCATTGAGCTTGATGAAATACTCTAACTCATTGATTTTTTGGGTCCCAGCAGGAATGATCAGGTTCTGTTGCCCCATGGCATTGCTAACATCTGCCGCGGTAATGCCATAAGCCTGCAAACGCGCCGGGTCAATATCCACTTGGACTTGACGCTGTTTGCCACCGTAGGGCCAGGGTAGGGATACGCCTGCGACGGTACTGATCGGTGTGCGCACGAAGTTATTGCCAAGATCAAACAACTGCGCTTCTGAGAGTTTTGAGCTGGATAAGGCCAGCTGCAAGACGGGTACGCTCGATGCGTTATATGCAAGGATAAACGGTGGCGTGGTGCCTAAAGGCATTTGCGATAGCAGGGTTTGAGAGATGGCTGTGATTTGAGCCACGGCCAGATCTTCATTGACTTTGGGCTGAAAGAAATACTTAACCACCGCCATGCCGTTGAGGGAATTAGATTCGACATGTTCGATATCATTGACGGTTGTGGTGGCGACACGTTCACTGAAGGAGACGATACGGTTGGACATGTCCTCCGGGCTAAGCCCGTTATAGCGCCACACCACAGAAACAACAGGAATGCGTATGGTGGGGAATATATCGGTTGCTGTCGTCATCAGGGCATAAATACCCAGTAACACGATGACCAGAGCCATGACTATAAACGTATAGGGTCGTCTAAGAGCGACCTTGACGATCCACATACCGGACTCCGTCGTTGCAACGACATCCTAGGTTATCAGGCAAGACCAGGATATCGTTAATTAGGCAATTATACATTATGGAATCATTTCGCCAACCCTGTCTTCCTATTTAACCTGAAGCAAAATTCTTTCAAGTTTATAGCCTGAGACGCTTGGAGAGCCATACAAGGAGAGGTAGCAGGCCAGACCAGGTCACGGCCATCATACTTAAGCTGATGGCGGGATGAGGGAACCTGGCAGCTCCAGCACGCACACCAGCAGCATAGGCTAAAGCGCATGTACTACCTACGAGTATTTGCCAGGGCACGTAGGTGAGTTTAAGTTGCCAGACCGGCAAAGTTATGGCAAATAGCGGCCAGAGCAGCAGTACCCATGGAGGAGGCCACGGGGAGGTGGAAGCAGTGCCAATATAAATGATGAGATGGCTGCGGATAAACAGTGACTCAACCAGCATGCCCATGATCAGGGAAATAGCCATCAACCGCCACTCTTGGCTATGCCTGGTATGGTAAAGATGAGCTAGGAGTATCACCAGGGTTAGCAGCGATGCCGCCACAGCATGATGCCAAGCATGACCGAAAACATCGATAAACCAGCCTAGCTGCGAAACACCTATCCGGTACCCGATGTCGGAGGTAAGCCTGGTTGAGGAAAGATTTTCCAAGAATCTGAGTCCTGTTTTCCATAGAATAAGTCTACCGTAATATTTCGTAATAGCCCTGGCAATGGTAGCCTTCGCCCCTGAACCGTCTTTAATGATCAATGAGGACCGTATGCGTGAATCACCAGGGCTACAGCAGGGAGCCTTAGGTTTAACAGAAAGCCTGATCATGGGGGTAGCAGGAACAGCGCCTGCTTTTTCGTTGGCGGCCACGTTGACGACGCTGATCGCTGCCGTAGGCATACTGGCTGTGCCTAGTCTGCTATACAGCGGTCTGATTATGTTTGGGGTGACTCTGGCCTTTATCCATTTGACACGTATCAATACCAGTGCGGGGGCTTCCTTTACCTGGGTAGGCGAGATTTTTCATCCTTTACTTGGGTTTTTATGTGGCTGGTCACTGCTGGTGGCTTCTTCAGTATTTATGGTGTCGGGTTCTATGCCTGCTGCGACAGCGACATTGGCCTTGGTCGCGCCGCAATACCTGAATAGTCCGGGATGGGTAAGCGGACTGGCAGCAGCCTGGCTAGTTCTGGTGGGGATCGTTGTGATCAAGGGCATCAAAGCCACCAGCTATACGCAGATAGTATTTACCGTCATAGAGGTAGGCTCTTTAGGGGCCATCATGGCGGCAGCCTGGTTATCACCTACCGTGCATCCAGCACATACTCTGGTTGGGTCATCATTTGGCTTATCCGCATTTACACCAAAAATGTTCGTGGCCGGGGCACTGATTTCGCTGTTTTTTTTCTGGGGCTGGGATGTCACGCTAAACTTGAATGAAGAAACACAATCGGCTGAGACTTCAGCAAGAAAGGCCCTGTATGGAGCCATGGCGATTACCCTGTTGTTATATGTGTCTTTTGCCGCTACTGCCCTGCGTGTGTTAACCGATAATGAGTTAGCCCAGGCAGGCACCAATGTCATCTATGTAGTAGCCAGTCGCTTGTTTCCCCATCCCTGGTCGTACGTGGCCTTAATAGCCGTCACCCTCAGTACCGTCGGTAACCTTGAAACATCCATACTCCAGTTCACCCGTACATTATATGCCAAGAGTCGTTCAGGAGCCCTGCACCCTCGCTATGCCTTGCTGCACGCCTCCTGGCAGACCCCATGGGTAGCTACTCTGGTTGTCGTCGGGTTGGGATTATGCTTCCTGCTGGGAGCCTCTTATTTTCCGAGTGTCAAACTGGTCATCGCTGATTCGGTCAATGCCATAGGTTTTCAGGTATGTTTTTATTACAGCCTGACTGCATTTGCATGTGTCTGGCGCTTTCGCCATGAAGCCGTACAGTCACCGGCAACGTTCCTGGACTTGCTGTTTTGGCCACTGGTCAGTGGATTGTTTTTAGTGTTTATTGCGGTGGAGAGCGTACCCACGTTTGACACGGTAACCAATGTCATAGGCTTAGGGGGGATTGTCCTGGGATTGATTCCCTGGATAATTAATCAGAAACGGCGTACTAGCCAGTCAACGGCATAATCGGCGATATGATTGATGTCTTCAGCTCGGAAAGCTAATCCATCGTTAAGCATACGTACCAAACCATGCAGGGTGGCCCAGCCCATCTGCGCTAAACGCAAGGGTTGGTCCGCTTCGGGCAAGGTTTGTATCAAGGCTTCGCTATAGCGCCGGAAGGCCTGCCGAGCAGCTTGCCGATAGTTATCATCGCCGGGTTGCTTCCAGAGGGAGCGCCCGAACATCAATTCATACAGTTCGGGCTCTTCCAGGGCGAAATTCAGGTAAGCATGGACAAAGTTCCGGTAACGCGTTTGCCAATCAGACTCATCGTGCTCCAGCTTTGCATACACTTCATGTTCAAAGCGTTGTAGGCCAAGCAGACTCAGGGCACCTAAAAGATCTTGTTTGTCATGAAAATGATGGTAGATGGCGGTTGCTGATACCCCGACATACTCAGCCAAATGACGCAGGCTTAAGGCATCCATGCCCTGTAGTTTAATGATGGTTAGGGCTGCCTCCACGAGGCTAGCGCGCAGATCACCATGATGGTAACTACGACGGGGGCTTGACATATGCGTTTTCCACTGTATCTTAACGGCGTTAATATTACCTGATATTTCCTTCTTGGCCAGAGGAATCTTTGATGACTGAAAATTATGAGCACTTATTGCAACCCCTGGATCTGGGCTTTACCCAGTTGCGTAACCGTGTAGTCATGGGGTCCATGCATACAGGCCTGGAAGACAGGTTTTATAACTACGGCAAACTTGCAGCATATTTTGCTGAACGCGCGCGCGGGGGCGTTGGACTCATCATTACCGGGGGCATTGCTCCCAACCGCCAGGGATGGTTACTGCCCCTGGGGGGCACCATGAACCGCTATGGTGATGTGATCAATCACCGGCGCGTGACATATGCAGTTCACAAAGAGGGTGGCAAGATCCTGATGCAGATTTTGCATGCAGGTCGCTATGGCTACCACCCCTTTGTCGTTTCATCCGGTGCAACTAAATCGCCTATTTCCAAGTTCAAGCCCCGGGCCATGCGTGATAAGGAAATTGTTTCCACCATTGAAGACTATGGCCGTTGTGCGCGACTGGCACAACTTGCAGGCTATGATGGTGTTGAGATTATGGGCTCGGAGGGTTATCTGCTTAACCAGTTTATTTGCCGGCGCGTTAATCAGCGTACGGATCGCTGGGGAGGAGCGGTTGAAAACCGTATGCGGTTCCCGGTGGAAGTGGTGAAGCGCATTCGAGACAAAGTGGGCCCTAACTTCATCATTGCCTACAGGCTATCATTGATTGACTTGGTAGAAGGTGGAAACACCTGGGAAGAGATTGTCACGATTGCCAAGGCGCTAGAACAGGCGGGTATTACCCTATTAAATACGGGCATAGGTTGGCACGAAGCGCGAGTTCCAACCATCGTCACTTCGGTGCCACGTGCGGCATTTCGACAGGTTACTGCATCGATACGTAAGGAGCTCAGTATTCCAGTCATGGCCTCCAATCGCATCAATATGCCGGAAGATGCCGAAGATATCCTGGCTCGCGGTGATGCAGATCTGGTTTCCATGGCTCGGCCCTTGCTGGCAGATGCACATTTTGTGAACAAGGTGGCAGCGGGTCATCCTGAGCGTATCAATACCTGCATAGCCTGTAATCAAGGATGCCTTGATCAGACCTTCTCAGGTAAGCGTGCCACTTGTTTGGTGAATCCCCGAGCTGCTTTTGAAACTGAACTTGTCTATGTGAAGACTAGGCAGCCTAAGCGAATAGCTGTGGTGGGCGCCGGGATGGCAGGTATGTCAGCAGCTACGGTAGCTGCTGAACGAGGCCATCTCGTCACCTTGTTTGAGGCCAGGGATGATATTGGTGGCCAGTTCACCATGGCCATGGCCGTGCCTGGCAAGGAAGAGTTCAAGGAAACCATTCGTTATTTTCGAGAACATCTTAAAACTACAGGCGTTGACCTTCGCCTGCAGCACGAGGTTACCCAGGATGAACTGAAATCTTTTGATGAAGTGATTATGGCCTCAGGGGTGCGTCCACGTATACCCGACTTGCCAGGTGTAGGCCATGCCAAGGTCATGCAATATGCAGAAGTTTTGCGCGGTGAGAAAGTTCCAGGTCGGCGCGTAGCTGTGATGGGTGCTGGAGGTATCGGCGTTGATATGTGCGAGTATTTATTGCATGAGTACGATCAGAGCGTAGAGCACTGGTGTCAACAGTGGGGTGTGGATCTGGGTGTCAAGGAAGCGGGAGGCTTGGTGGCTCCCTTAGCCCCTGATATCAAGCGTGAGGTCACGCTACTGCAACGTAAGTCTGGAAGAATGGGAGCTGGTCCGGGTAAAACCACCGGGTGGGCGCATCGTCTCAGTTTGTTGCAGTACCACGTCAAGATGTTAGCGGGTGTTGAGTATCTGCGTATTGATGATGCCGGATTGCATTATCGCGCTGAGGGTGAGGAGCGTGTGCTGGATGTGGATACTATCATTTTATGCACAGGTCAAGAATCTGTCGTGACTCTTCTTCCTGATCCGGCCAAGGCCAAGGAACATTGGCATGTCATTGGCGGAGCTAAACTAGCTGGTGAGCTTGACGCACGTCGTGCTATTCGTGAGGGCGCCGAGCTAGCTTCACGGCTATAATAGGGATGAGGGTATTTCGGTTGGCATGGATAGAAATATTAGAAAAATTTGAGGGTGCTTAAGGTGCGCAGTGTTGTTATGGGTATGGTTTTGGTTCTAGGATTGTCTGGGTGTTCGTGGATGGGATGGGGCCGGCATACGGCCCAGATAGTGCCGCCGCCGCCTCCTATCACCCGTTTTCTCGATCAGCTAGGCGTGGTTCGCGGGGTTCCTCTGACATCTCTGGAGCGCTTTCGCGTCAGCAGTTTGATTGATGATGCACGTTATAGCCTTAAGGTTTTGCATAAACACTATCTGCAAAACATAGGGGATGCGAGTGGACTGGACGTATCGCAACTAGGCTCGCTAACCCCGGCCTTGGCTAAGCCGATCGCTAACCCTGCCCTGAAGCAGGCTCTTGAGGCGCGCTTGGGTCATGAATTACCTGCCACGGTTCAGCACGAGGTTGAAGAGCTCAATCAAAATTACACGGATGCCTTGACCTCCATTCAGGAGGATCTTGTCGATCATATGGCCAGCAAAGTTGGGGTGCCGGCATCAAGGATAGAACCCTTGTTGGTCATTGTTGATGCATAGCGTCATGGGGGCCATCCATGATGCTTCTTTTTAGTGCATGAAGTCTTGAATTATGGTCTGAGCGAGGTATTATGCTCGGGCCAATGATTGTTTCATTTTGATGACAGCCGATGGCGCCCATGGGGGATGGCGTGTTC
>JABEVH010000313.1 GCA_013043915.1 Pseudomonadales bacterium | reverse complement strand
GTATGCCCCCTACGCCCAATTTGATGTTGTCATCACCGCGCCGTCGTTCTTCTCGCTCAATCAAGCCTTTCATCTGGCGCACAGCCTGCAAAGCACCAAAATCAATATAACGGCGAAAGATAAAAGGGCGTAGGCGCGCGAGCAAATCTTCCCCCATTTGGCCCTGCCCTGCAACAGCTCTGGCCTTGACCAAAGCATAACGCTCCCAGTCCCGACCATGCTGCTCATAGTAGGCTTCCATCGCTGAGCAACGATACACCAAGGCACTACCCTCTCCCCAAGGACGCAAACGCATATCAACCCGAAATACTCGACCGTCCCCAGTCAGGGTGTCCAGAATACGGATGAGCCGCTGACCCTGTTGTTGAAGAACCTGGACATCAGATATATCTGTACAAGCAAAAACAAGGTCAATATCCGAAGAAATATTCAGTTCTTCACCACCTAGTTTGCCTAGCGCCAGGATGATGAGCCCGGACACTTGCATCTCGGTTTCCAGCCAGGCAAGTACAGACTTGATACAGGCATCAGCAAAAGCACTCAGATCAAAAAAAATTTCTTGGCTGGTTATGCCCCCTGAAAGCTCACGGATAATAAATCTGGCCTGTTCCTGCTGACGCAATCTGCGTAAACGCTGCATCAGCTCAACTTCATCCGCTACACCAACCAGCACGCCATGCACGCGTTCCTGCCAAGCATCATAGCTACGGTGTTCACATCGACTCGCCCATGCCTGATCCAGATCCACATGTGCATGATGTTGTAAGCTACTGAGGTAGGGAGATAGCTCCAGAACTGCAGCAAGTTCAAACGACACGGCATCACCCCATATCAATCAGGGATGGGGGCCCATCACTGAGTGCTGATAAATCGTGAAAGAAACCGCTTTTTCAGCCAAGACTTTTCCTTTGGCATTGCGGATACTAACCTGCAGATTATGCTGACCTCGATCAAGCTGATTCAGTGTGCCGGTATGAGGATCCAGAGGCTGGCCATCCAGTGTCATCGATACATGATCTTCCGAGGGCACGGCCGGATCGATGGTTAGAGCCAGGGGCACAGAAGCATCGTATTGATAGGTCTGCCCATCTTGCGGAGATGCCAAGGTAATTTTGAAGGGAACGGCGGCAGAGTTCTTGGACTGAGTATCAGATTCACCCGTCTGATTACCCGTATAAGCAGGTACCGTATTAATCTGTCGCTCTTCAATACGTACTGCACCGTCGAATGGGTGGTCCGAAAAAATAACCTGCCCATCCTCGATTTTGCGATAAATATCTGCACTGCTTGGCATTATAATGGCGAAGACAAGCATAGCGAAAAAAATACGCATAGACTAAGGTCCTTGGCTACTTTCACTCGCAGTCTAGCACTGCATAACACATGTAACACAGCAAATTTCTTAACCTTTACCCAACCTTAGTGCCTTATGCCTCGCTGCCCCAGGACTCGAACCCCTGTCAAAAACAAAATTTGTAGATCCATGCCTAAACCCTGGCGTTCCCTATATTCCCGATCAAAAGCAACTTTGACAGGAATAGGCAAGTCATCGCGTCCATTGACCTGAGCCCAACCGGTGATTCCTGGCAATAATTCATGCACCCCTGCCCGAGTGCGCATGGCTATTAAATCGTGTTGGTTAAATAGCGCAGGGCGCGGCCCCACCAGACTCATGCTACCTGTTATAACACACCAGAGCTGAGGTAATTCATCCAAGCTACTACGGCGTAAAAATGATCCTATCGGGGTCAACCATTGTTCAGGCTGCTCGAGAAGATGTGTAGCCAGTTGAGGGGCATGGATACGCATGCTGCGAAATTTCGGCATCCGAAATCTACAGTTATTACGCCCTATGCGACAGGACCAGTACAGGACCGGACCGGGTGATGTTAATTTGATTAAAATGGCTAAGACTATCATCAGCGGCAAAACCAGTAGCATGGCAGGAACAGCGACAGCCAGATCCAATACCCGCTTCACCGCCTAGCTCCCGATCCCGATTCAACCTCAGCCACGCTTAGTGCCATGGCTTAATCTCATGGTCAGACGAAGACGACAACTCCCATTCAGATCGGCTCGTCAAATCACCACTCTGAGATGCCAGTTCCAACAAAAATCTGGCCAGCGGAGCCTCTTCAGCACGCTCTAGCCAAATTTGAACCTGCGTCAAAATATCAGCAATAGTTCGAGTATCAGGACCATGCTCCTGCGCGCGAAGTATGCGTGGATGTGCTGTCCCTACAACATCGCCGCTGACCAACAGTTCTTCATAAAGTTTTTCGCCAGGTCGCAGCCCCACAAAACTTAACGCGATATCTCCTTCCGGATTTTCCTGATCACGTAAACTCATACCCGCCAGATGTATCATCTTACGCGCCAGATCAGCAATACGTACCGGTGCGCCCATATCCAGCAAAAATACATCGCCACCCTGCGCCATAGATCCAGCCTGTATCACCAGCTGGGCCGCCTCCTGCATGCTCATAAAATATCTAAAAGCCTCCGGATGCGTCACTGTAACGGGCCCACCCTGACAGATTTGCTGCATAAACAACGGCACAACCGAGCCTGATGAACCTAGAACATTACCAAATCGCACGATGGAATAACACATCCTGCCCTTATTCTTGGATCTGGCCTGAACGATCATTTCAGCCAATCGTTTACTGGCACCCATGACATTGGTGGGTCGAACAGCCTTGTCTGTAGAGATAAATACAAAAGCATCAACACCCGCAGCCTCAGCAATCTCTGCCGTGATCTGGGTACCCAAAACGTTGTTTCTAACGCCTTCAATGATATTATCTTCAACCATCGGGACATGTTTATAGGCAGCCGCATGGTAGACCGTATTCACTTTATGGAGTGTCATGACACGATGCATACGCACTCGGTCCGTGACGTTGCCCAGCATAAAATAAAGTTCAACGCCATGCTCCAATGCCATGGGGGTCAGCTCTTGTTGGATCATATACAGCGAATATTCGCTGATATCCAATAAGACCAACCTCTTAGGCTTCAGTTTGAGTATCTGACGACAGAGCTCCGAACCTATGCTACCTGCAGCACCCGTAACTAAAACCACCTTTTGTTCAATGCACGCCTTGAGCAGTTCATCCAGAGGCGGCACAGGTTCCCGCCCTAGCAGATCATGAACTTCAACATCGCGGATATCGTCAATATGTAGAGAGCCCATCAAAACGTCCCCCATAGATGGCAGGGTTTTAACTTTAAGGGCAAGAGGCTCAAGCTCTGCAATAACAGCTCTGCGTCGGTCTTGGCTGGCCGATGGGATGGCTAGAAAAATCTGCCGTACATGCAAGGTCTGAGCAATCCTCGATAAATGTACTGGTGCATAAACTTTCACACCCTGGATGACCATATTCCAAAGGTGCGGATTATCATCCACGTAGGCCACAACGCTATATCGATAACTCTGGGTCAGGGCACTTTTAAGTTGGGTTCCTGTTGATCCTGCACCATAGATAATGACAGGCTCAGCCATTCCGGCAGAAAAACGGCGTAGATAGAGCTGAGCAAAGAGACGCACACCACTGATCCATGCCAGGGCAATAAACCAAAACAACAGGGGCACTGATTTCGGCTGGGAATCATGAAAAACATACTGACTCAAGCTGAACATCAGGGTAGCTAAGCTGATCCCCAGCATCATGATATTCACCGAGGATGCATTCATATAACGCACAACCGTCAGGTATAGCCCTGAGCGTATAAATACGACAATTGCCGTAAAAACGGCTATCAATGCTGGCAGTGCTTCGTAAAACGAGGCGGGCAACCACAACGATTCACTACGTATACTGTAGGCCAGCCAAACTGCTGACGGCAACAACACCACATCTGTGAATAATAAAATTATCTGCTTAACCGCACGAGGCAGTCCCAGCAACCGCATACGGATTCCTGCTTCCGGTTCGACCTGGGCAATACTCTCCTTCATAACCATCTATAACCACCTTAACGGCAACATGGGGCCATGATCATCCATGATCATGGCGTGTTGCCAGTTTATCCATCAGGGCAAAAAGAACTCCTGAAAGCACAAAAGCTGCATGGATGGCAAGTTTCCATGTCAGCAATTGAACATTCACCGTCTCCATGCTCAGGAAAAGCCTAAGTAATTCAATCGCAGAAATCGCCACGATCGACCCTATCACCTTGAGTTTTAAATCCGAAAAACCCACTTGTCCCATCCAGACAAGACGATCTTCATGATCAGCATGCTCCATGCGTGACACAGAACTCTCGTAACCTGCCAGAACAATAATCACCAGCAAATTAGCCATCAGCGTCACATCAACCAGCGTTAGTACGCCCACCAGCGTTTCACTCACTGATAACACCCAAGCATGAACAAAGAGCCCAAAGAGTACGGTCAAAAATTTCACCAGCAATAAAAATATTGCCAACACCAAACCAAGAAAGAAGGGAGCTAGTATCCATCGGCTGGAAAATAGAATCGACTCCAGACCATGCTCAATACGCTTTAGCATGTTTGTCTTCCGCTCAATATTTATTGCAATACTGCCTGTTCTAACCCCTTAATACTACCCGATCGTTCATACATGACATCTGTACGCTGCCCAGAAGCCAGGCCGAGTATATAGCGCGCCAAAAACATTTCATCACCGCTTGTCATCAGCTCATGTAGACGCCCCAACATCAGACTAAGCTCATCTTCTGAGGGATGCTGTTCGTCAGCCCGCATAATCCGAGGATGACGTGTTCCTGATACTTCTCCACCGATAAGAAGCTCCTCATAGAGCTTCTCGCCTGGACGCAGCCCGATGTACTTAATTTCGATATCCCCCTCAGGATAATCAATCTCACGCACATGCAGTCCGGCCAAATGAATCATTTTGCGCGCCAGGTCGGCGATTCGAACAGCTGGCCCCATATCCAGGAGGAAGACATCCCCCCCTAGAGCCATGGAGCCGGCTTGTACCACCAACTGAGCAGCTTCCCGTATCGTCATGAAATAGCGAATCACCTCAGGATGCGTCACGGTCACCGCCCCCCCCCGTCGTATCTGCTCCATAAACAAGGGGACCACGGAGCCTGAGGAGCCCAACACGTTGCCAAAACGCACCATCACATAGCGAGTATGAGTGCTGTGCTTGGCTGCACATTGCAAGATCATTTCGGCTAATCGCTTGCTGGCTCCCATGACATTGGCCGGGCGAACAGCTTTATCCGTGGAGATAAGTACAAAAATATCAACACCGCATTCTGCCGCTACCTCGGCTGCAACCTGAGTACCTATGACATTATTACGTACTCCCTCAATCACATTCCCCTCCACCATAGGAACATGCTTGTACGCTGCGGCATGGTAAATAGTCTGCACGCCATAACGACGCAATACCTCACGCAAACGTGCCTTATCTTGAACATTACCCAAAATAAAATGTATCTTGATTCCCGCTGCCGCAGCTTTGGGAACTAGCTCAAGTTGCATCTGATAGAGCGCAAATTCGTGAATTTCGTACAAAACCAGTAAACACGGATTTGAAGCTAAAATCTGACGACAAAGCTCAGAACCTATACTGCCTCCGGCTCCGGTCACCATCACCACTTTATCCCTGATACATGCATCAAGCAGATCTTGCTGCGGTGGAACTGGTTCCCGCCCTAATAGCTCATCCACCTCAACATCGTGAACATCTTCAATGCGGGCTTTTCCTGTCAACACATCATCCATGGCAGGTAAGGTTCTTACTCTCAACGCCAATGGCTCCAGAAAGGATAAAATTTCACGACGTTGGTCACGAGTTGCAGATGGCACAGCTAGGAAGATCTGACGTATCTGATATGAAGCAGCCAGAGCCTTGATATGGTGTCGTGTATACACCCTGACGCCGTGGACCACCATATTCTGAAGTTGCAGATTATCATCAACATAACCGATCACACAGTGCCGGTATCCCTGGGTCAGAGCGCTTCCGAGTTGCGTACCTGTAGCTCCGGCCCCATAGATCAAAACAGGCTCGGAGATACCGGCAGCAAAGCGGCGCAAGTAGACTTGCGCAAAAAGCCTGACTCCGCCAACGAGAGATAATGCGACAAACCAAAAAAGCAGGGGGACTGAACGTGGCTGAGATAAATTTTCTAGCCGTATGCTTAACGCAAAGACTACAGCGGCACTGCTAACCCCCAGTAGCATAATGCTAACCGCTGAGGCATTCATATAGCGTACTACCGTTTTATAGAGTCCTCGGTAGGTAAAAATAATCAGAGCCGTAGCAATGGCAAGGAAAGCTGGAAAAAGTTCACGCAGAGAAACAGGATGCCATACATCACCAAGGCGCATCACATACGACGATATGGCGGCAAGCAACAACACCAGGCTATCCGTCACCACCAGTAGCATTTGTTTGATGTTGCGAGGCAATCCCAGCAACCATAACCGCATGCCGGTTTCCTTGCGCTCATGTAAATGATCGTTGATCAATCCCATTACCAACCTCGGGTCATCCTGACCTTAGCCTCTGATGACCGACAAACCCGGCCTATACCTGCCAATTCATCACGTTGCAGATTGAATCTTGAATAACACAGGCTTTAACGTAAAGCCCCCCATCGGGTTGACATATACCCTCTAGCCAGGAACTGAATCTTTCCTGGCTAGAGGGGGGTACAACGCTTAGAGGCTGTAGTACATCTCAAATTCCACAGGATGGGTCGTGGTATTCAAACGACGTACTTCTTCTTCCTTCAACTCGATGTAAGAATCAAGGAACTCCTTAGTAAATACACCACCTTTGAGCAAGAACTCGTGGTCATTCTGCAGAGCTTCCAGAGCCATCTCAAGGCTATGAGCCACGGTAGGCACCTTAGCTTCTTCCTCAGGAGGCAGATCATACAAGTTTTTATCCATGGCATCGCCAGGGTGAATCTTGTTCTGGATACCATCCAGACCAGCCATCATCAAGGCAGCAAACGCCAGGTAAGGATTGGCACCTGGATCCGGAAAACGGGTTTCAATACGGCGCCCCTTCGGATTAGACACGAAAGGAATACGGATAGAAGCTGAGCGGTTTCTTGCGGAATATGCCAGCATGATCGGTGCTTCATAATGCGGAACCAAGCGCTTATAGCTGTTAGTCAGCGGATTGGTAATCGCATTGAGAGCGCGTGCATGCTTGATGATACCACCAATGTAGTAAAGCGCTGTTTCAGACAGTCCGCCGTACAGGTCGCCGGCAAACAGATTGACGCCACCTTTGGACAATGACTGATGCACATGCATACCGGAACCGTTATCACCCACGATAGGCTTGGGCATAAAAGTTGCCGTTTTGCCAAATGCATGAGCGGTATTCCAGACTGCGTATTTCAGGATTTGAACTTCATCAGCCTTTTTGACCAGTGTATTAAAGGACACACCGATTTCACTCTGGCACGAAGCCACTTCATGATGTTGAACTTCAAGTCGGCCAGGCCCCATCATCGACTCAATGGCATTACACATGGCAACACGCAGGTCTTGTCCGGAGTCAACCGGGGGCACCGGGAAGTAACCGCCCTTAATACGAGGGCGATGGCCGGTATTGCCACTTTCATAATCCTTGTCAGTTGACCAGGCAGCTTCTTCAGCATAAATGGTATGGCGCGCGCCGCTCATGTCGATGGAGAACTTGACTTCATCAAACACAAAAAACTCAGGTTCAGGACCGAAATATGCGGTGTCAGCAATACCGGTTGCCTTCAAATAAGCTTCGGCACGCTTGGCCAGGGAGCGCGGATCACGTTCATATCCCTGCATGGTGGATGGCTCAATGATGTCGCAACGTACAACCACCGTGGGTTCATCAAAGAAGGGATCCATAAATCCGGAATCAGCTTCAGGCATCAAAATCATGTCCGAAGATTCAATGCCTTTCCACCCAGCGATGGAAGAACCATCGAACATTTTGCCGTGAACAAAAGTATCTGCATCTACCGTAGCGGACGGATAGGACACATGCTGTTCCTTCCCGCGAGTATCCGTGAAGCGGAAATCCACCCACTTCGCATCATTTTGCTTGATCAAATCTAACGTCTTGTTGGACATGTTGGTCCTCCGAACCTAGTGAAAAAACCTGTACACCATACTTCAACCCCTGACTCCAAAAAGCCAGTCGTCTTAAGGATGCACCGCCAGACAGCGGGGAGGCAAAATGCGTACCACTCCCAAACTCAAGGAATGAAACACTTATTTTTCAGTGCTTTGAGAAATCCATCCCGCCCCCCGGGAATAAATAAAGCACCAAAAATGCGCACATCTAACCAGGCGTGCACCAAAATATATCAATTATTTCGCCTTCCGACTTCAATCAGCACCCTATAATCAGGGCGCTCGACGACCTGTTCCACCACCTTATGGCCATGAACGCGACACCAAGCAGGCACATCGTGCATAACACCCGGATCAGTCGCCACGATCCACATACGCTCACCAACAGCCATGAGACGTACAACCTGTTGGGTACGTATCACCGGCACAGGACAGAGCAAGCCCCTGACATCCAGGCATTTAGCCTCCGACATGCCAGCTCTCCGGTATGGCTTCAGCGGCTAACGGCTTAACCAGCATTTCTTCAACCTGCCCCTGCAAATCAAACAAGCCAACCCTCACCCATGCGGCATCCCGTCCCTGACTATAGCGCGCCACCAAACTGGCTATCACATAGCGATCCTCACTGTGCAAATCGCCTTCTACTAGCGCCAAGGGTCCGGCGTGACTAAGCACACGCACATGCAAAAAACGCTTTCGGTAACCCTCAAGGAAGAAGTTTTCACCCTCTTCACGACTGATGATCACCTTGTAGTGAGGCTGTGGGCGCAAGTGCCGTCCCACTTTGAGCAGCAGAATATCATCAAGGGAGTACTCTCGTCGCCCCCGTGACTGCCATAAATCACGCAATTTGCGACTATAACTGGCATCGGTCAAAAAACAGCAACCCCCTGCAGGCTGTGCCCAGTCCTTCAGACCCAATGACTTGGCCAGTTCAATTTGTGGCTGTCTTGATCGTCCATTAAATGCGAAGAGTCGTTCACGATCTACCCAGCCCTCCCTTTCCGGCAAGGTCGGTTCCAGAAGTTTGGCGCACAAAGGTCGCAATAGCCTGTCGTCCGCACCCGACTCTCGGGCAATGAGCGGCATCGTTCGTTTGAGCTGGGATTTCATACGCTGACCTATGACTTCGCCAGTCACTATAAAATCAGCTTCTTGGGCATCTGCCAGTTCAGACGCCCCTTTCAGCAACAAGTTGGTTTTACGAACCATAAATATCTTGCAGTCCAGACAAGGATTTAGTTCCGAACCATAGCCATGCCGTGGGTTAAGCACAACATCATGGTACTCTTCACTGACATCGATGATATGCAACGGTATATCCAGTTGTTCTGCCACCCATAAGGCATTATTTCTCCTGATCCCATCGCGCTGGCGTATGGCATGCGTATGCCCTTCCACACAGAAGCCGGTATAAAAATTAACCCCTTCAACGGTAATGCCCTGCTCCTGCATTAGCCGTGCAGCCAACATAGAGTCAAGTCCTCCGGAAATCAGAGCAATGGCCTTGCGCGGCATGGAAACTCATCTGCATCAAAATAGGCAAAAGATTATACGCGTCTCTAGGCAGCTGTAACAGCTGACTGCATTTGATACCGCACAAGTCACGTGCTATCGTCACAGATTAAATTCCAAGATAAGTATTGAGCACCTGCCCATGAACCCAGCTGCACAGCTTCGGCATGAGCATGACTATCGATCGGACATCGATGGTTTACGGGCAGTCGCTGTGATCTGTGTACTGCTTTACCATGCATTTCCCCACTGGCTACCTGGCGGCTTTATCGGGGTTGATCTTTTTTTTGTTATTTCCGGCTTTCTGATTACCGGGTTACTGCTCGCGCGTTTTCGCCAGCGACGCTTTAGTTTGCTGGACTTCTATCAGCGCCGCATACTCCGGATATTTCCCGTACTTATTATCGTCTTGGTCATGTGCTTGCTTTATGGCTGGTTTACCTTGCTAGCCAGTGAATATGCACAACTAGGCTCCCTAGCAGCCGGTGGCGCAGCCTTTATTGCCAATGAGATATTAAGACAGCAAACCGGCTATTTTGATCTGACGGCGGCCAGCAAACCGCTATTGCATCTTTGGTCTTTAGGCATTGAAGAGCAGTACTATATCCTCTGGCCGGGCCTACTAGCCTTACTCTGGGGGAAAAAACACCGTCATGTCCTGGCAGGACTTCTGCTATTGGGATTGGGAAGTTTCGTGCTTAATATTGCCTGGGTCTACCACTCCCCTGAAAATGCCTTTTATAGCCTGCCGAGCCGATTCTGGGAGTTGTTGGCTGGCAGTGTGCTGGCATGGCTGCATCAACCTGATAATCCTTGGCAAAGTTTTCACGCCAAGCTGGGTAAGCACGGTGCCCTGTGGCAGGGCTGGCTTGCCTGTGCCTGCCTGGTAGTTCCTCTGGTCCTGATCAACCCCGACTCCTTGTTCCCTGGATGGTGGGCTCTGCTACCTGTACTGTCTGCATGGCTCTTTATCGATGCTGGCCCTCATGCACCGTTTAACCGAATCCTGCTATCTAACCCTCTGATGGTAAATATAGGCCTAATCAGTTACCCACTTTACTTATGGCACTGGCCCTTGCTGGTTTTTGCCCGACAAGCAGGTAACGGATATATCAGCCCTGCAGCTAGGCTGATTGCCCTGATCGCTAGCGTTATATTGGCTTGGTGCAGCTATCGGTTTATCGAACAACCGATACGTCGCTCATCCTATCGGCGCCAGATTACGCTGCTATTAATTGCCATGATGGTGAGCACAGGGTTGGGCGCATGGTGGATCTACCTCAGCGATGGCTTCCCTGAGCGACACATGGCGCTCCGCTACGATGCTGTCGATGATGCCATGGGAGATTGGGACTATCCTGGCATAGGGTTTGATGGCCGTCATCTACGCAGTAATGTGTTGCGGGGGCACAGCCATGACGAAGTTTTATTCCTGGGCGACAGCCATATGGAGCAATACTGGCCAAGACTTAAGTCGCTTTACGAGGATGCCCCTGGCTACTTTACCCTGCGCTTTGCCACCTTTGACGGATGTGCTTCCTTACCTGGCCTCAACCGCCCAAACTCGCCAGAATTTCCTGCAGGAGGATGTGCCCTGCTTTACCAGGCTGCACGGACTTACGCCAACTCTGCTCACGTCAAACGCATCGTCATTGATAATTACTGGGAACGTTACCAAAACTGGCCAGGCTTCAGCACTGCCATGCAAGCTCTGTCAAAGGACATCTTGGGTTGGCAAGCTCGAGGCATCCATGTCTACATCATCATGACCAACCCGAAAGGTCGATTTTTTGTACCACAAAACCAAGTTCGCAGACTCCCATTTCTTGCCCCAACCATAACCCAAATGCCCAGGCGCTGGGTAGAAAAAAATCTCACAGCTTCCTCACAAGTAAAAAATCTGGCGCAAAGCACACATGCCACGCTGATCAACCCCTTGAACTACCTCTGCACGCAGCAATCATGTCCCACGGTCAATGAAGATGGAGACCCTATCAACAAAGACAGTGATCATTTACGCCCTGAATCAGCTGAAGATCAAGCCACCTTCATAGACCAGACGGTATTGCCATAAAGGCGCATCACTACTGCTTTTTCACCAGGCCATCGTCCAGCAATTGCTGGAAATGCTCGGTAAGTGTCTGCTCCACCGGGTGGTATTGCAGGCTCAGTTCCTGGCGGCTGCGTCTGTTGTCGAAGCGTACCGGAATGCCGACATTTTTTGCCACGAAATCGCGGGTAACCGGGCCCATCAACGGGCCAAACAGCCAAACAACGAGTTTGGGGACTTCCATGCCTGGAAAGGGATATTTGCCACCAAATTTGCTGCGCAGGATCTTGGCGATCTGCAGCATGCTCAGTTCGGCATTGGTGAGCAGGTAGCGGCCTTTGGCGGCTGAATTGAAGGCTGCCAGGATATGGGCGCGGGCGACATCGCGCACATCGACTACGCCAAAAGTAAGGCGCGGCACGCCGGTGCGCAAGCGGCCATCACCCATCTGGCGCATGGTATCGATGCTGGCTGACTGGCTGCTGGCAGTCAGCGCCGGGCCGTAAACCATGCTGGGATTGATGGTGACCATATCCCAGCGGTCCTGGGCCTTGCAGATGTCCCAAGCGGCGCGCTCAGCTGCCACCTTGGAATACTGGTAGGGATTATGGTCTACCGTGCTGGTGGTGTTCCAGTCAGCTTCGGTAAATATGCCGCCGCTGGTCTTGCGCAGGTCGATAT
>JABEVH010000312.1 GCA_013043915.1 Pseudomonadales bacterium | reverse complement strand
GCTCATGGCGTTCTTTACCTTGTTGGCAGCCCATGCCCTTGACACGACATCACTACAGCCCTACCGCGCTGATTACACATTAAGTATTGGTGATCAGGTCATGGGAAAAGCCTTCCGGCAACTCCATGTTCTTGGTAAAGGTCAATACAGCTTTGAAACTGATGCTGATGCCGGTGTTATGGCGCACGCCCATGAGTCCAGTGAATTTTCAATCAACGATCAGGGTCGCCTCGTAGCAAGTCACTATCACTTACAACGAAAGCTTCTTTTCAGCCACCGCCAAACTGATTTGATATTTAATTGGAGCCAAAACCAACTGCAAACACAAACCGAACGCGATGGAGTACAAAATTTTTCACTATTACCCGGTACGCTCGACAAACTCAGCCTAGAAATCCAGATGCGCCTTGATCTTCAGAAACCCAATCCGGAACTCAGTTATCCGTTGGCTGATGCTGATGGCATAAAAACTTACCGCTACATGGTAACGGGTAAAGAAACTCTGGATACAGCTCTCGGCAAGCTAGATACCCTCAAGGTAGAACGACCACAAGATCCTTCATCAGCTCGATCCACTATTTTTTGGGTTGCCCCCAGCCTGGACTACCTTCCTGTCCAGGTTGAACAGATTGAACACGGCACCGTATTTCTGCTGCGCATCACCCATTATGACCCATCAAGGAGTTAGGCCTTGGGCAAGGTGACACCGAGCTGCCCCATATATTTGCCACCACGATCACGGTAGGAGGTTTCACAGACTTCATCTGATTCAAAGAACAACATCTGGGCAACGCCTTCATGCGCATAGATCTTGGCCGGGAGATTTGTCGTATTGGAAAACTCCAGGGTGACATGACCCTCCCATTCCGGTTCCAGGGGGGTCACATTCACGATAATGCCGCAACGGGCATAGGTAGATTTACCTAAACAAATTGTCAGCACTGAACGAGGAATCTTGAAATACTCGACCGTTCTGGCCAAGGCAAAGGAATTGGGTGGAATGATGCAGACGTCTGCCTCAATATCAACAAAACTCTTGTCGTCAAAAGCCTTAGGGTCCACCGTTGCAGAGTAGACATTGGTAAATACTTTGAATTCTCTTGAGCAACGAACATCATATCCGTAGCTTGAAACACCGTAAGAAATAACCTTTTGGCCATTAACCATACGCACTTGAGCCCCCTCAAAAGGACTGATCATGCCTTCTTCCATGGCCATCTTTCGTATCCATGCATCAGACTTAATACTCATACACCAACCTCAATCAAGAATGCTAATTCATTACCAGCGTAGGAATACGATTATCAGGCAATGCATCACCACGCGCCAGAGCAACCCCCACTTTGCGCGCTAGTGTGCGGTAACGCTCTGACCAGTCATGCATATGAGCATCCTGTAACCAGCCCTGGCCACGGTCCGCTGCCAAACGAATACGCCCATCCAGAGGCAAGGATGCCAGCAAATCTACCGCATAATCCGAGGCTAACCGTTCGCCCGCTCCATGACCAAAAATCGCATCTTCGTGACCACAATGACTGCAGATATGCGTGGACATATTCTCGATCACGCCTAGAACAGGGATCTCGACTTTATTAAACATTTCCACAGCCTTGATCGCATCGATCAGTGCCAAGTCCTGCGGCGTCGTGACAATTAAGGCAGCAGTGACTGGCACCTTTTGCGCCAAAGTCAGGGCAATGTCACCTGTTCCTGGAGGCATGTCAACGATCAGGTAATCGAGATCTGACCAAAGGGTCTGTGTCAGCATCTGCATTAATGCTCCCGTGGCCATGGGACCTCGCCATACCACGGGAGTTTGTTCAGTCACCAGAAAACCCATCGACATGACATCTAAACCGTGACAGTGTAGGGGCTTGAAATGCTTTTCATCAACCACCTCGGGGCGGGTGCCTGCAGCAATCCCCATAAGGGTGGGTAAGCTAGGCCCATAAATATCAGCATCCAGGATGCCCACCCGCGCACCTTCGGCAGACAGTGCATGTGCCAGATTGATGGCCGTCGTCGATTTACCTACGCCTCCCTTGCCTGAGGCCACGGCAAGTATATTCTTAACACCTTGTAGAGCAGCCATACCAGGACGAGTGCGCATATGAGGCACCTGCAAGGTCAGCTTCAAATGACTGCTGATGCCATTATCTGCTAAATGCTCCTGCACAGAAGCAGCTAGCTCGGCGGCCACAGAAGCAAACGGGTAGGGTAAAACGATATCAATATAAGCTTCGCCTTGCTGTATCGTGATTTGGCGAACACAACCTGCCGTCAACCAATCCACACCAAGGTTAATATCCAGCCAACCTTGCAGATGCTTTTCAATGTCCAGACGATTCATCCAAGCTACCTCCCAATGCTGCCAGCAAGCTCTCAAAACTGTTATAGTTACAAGCTGCGCATGATACAACGTAAGGTAAACCATGTCTCGACGCATTCTTGTGACCAGCGCCCTACCCTATGCCAATGGCTCCATTCATCTTGGCCATCTTGTGGAATACCTGCAAACTGATATCTGGGTACGATTCCAGAAATCGAGAGGGCATGAGGTTTATTATGTCTGTGCTGACGATGCTCACGGCACCGCTATCATGTTAAAAGCCGAGCAAATGGGTATTTCTCCGGAACAACTTATCCAAGAGGTTTCTCAGGAACATCAACAGGACTTTGCCGGTTTTCAAATAGAATTTGACCAGTATCACTCAACTCATTCTGATGAAAACCGATACTTTGCTTCATTGATTTATGAACGCAATCGCGATGGCGGCCATATCGCAACGCGTCCCGTTCGACAATTTTTTGATCCTGAACGGCAACTATTTCTGGCTGACCGTTTCATCAAGGGTCAGTGCCCCAAGTGCGGGGCGCCTGATCAGTATGGCGACTCTTGCGAAAACTGTGGAGCGACCTACACCCCCACAGAGTTGAAAACCCCATACTCCACGATCAGTGGTGCCACACCGGTGATGCGCGAGAGTCTGCATTACTTTTTCAAATTGCCGGATTTTCGTGACATGCTTGAGGCTTGGACGCGATCTGGCCATTTGCAAACAGAGGTTGCCAATAAACTGGGGGAATGGTTCCAAGCGGGCCTGGCCGAGTGGGATATCTCGCGTGATGCCCCCTACTTCGGTTTTGAGATACCTCAAGCTCCCGGCAAATATTTTTATGTCTGGCTGGATGCTCCCATAGGCTATATGGCGAGTTTCAAAGCACTATGCGCGCGTACCCCCGGACTTGCCTTCGATGATTTCTGGGCCACTGACAGCAAAACAGAGCTGTATCATTTCATTGGCAAGGATATCGTTTATTTCCATGCCCTATTCTGGCCAGCCATGCTGCATGGAGCCAATTTCAGGTTACCTAATGGGGTTTTTGCCCACGGGTTCCTGACCGTCAATGGCACCAAAATGTCCAAGTCGCGTGGGACCTTTATCAAAGCCCGCACCTATCTGGAATACCTGGACCCGCAATATCTGCGCTACTACTTTGCGGCCAAACTGGTTTCCGGTGTAGAAGACCTGGACCTTAATCTGGATGATTTCGTTGCTCGCGTTAATGCTGATCTGGTCGGCAAGGTCGTCAATATAGCGAGCCGCTGCGCAGGATTTATACAACGCCATTTCGATCATCGCCTGGTACCGGTCCATCACCCCTTGCTGACTAGCTGTATGGATGCCGGGGATAGTATTGCTGAACACTATGAACACCGTGATTTTGCTCGTGCTCTTCGCGAGATCATGTCCCTGGCAGATCGTATTAATCAATATATTGATGAACAGAAGCCTTGGGCCTTAGCTAAAGCCTCGCCTGAAGACCCTCAGATCGCCGAAATCTGCTCGTTAGGGCTTGAAGCCTTTCGCCAGCTAATGACCTACTTGGCGCCTGTCTTGCCTGGTATGTCCCGGCAAGTTCAAGAGTTTCTGAATGTCAAAGATTTGCACTGGGCTACCCGTCTCCAACCGCTGGGGGCACATACCATTCGCACCTTCCAGCCCCTGCTGCAACGCGTTGAAGCTGAGCATGTGCAAGCCATGATCAAGGCATCCATGGAAGACCTCATCACGCCGGAAAGAACCCTACCTGAACCAGCTACCACACCAGCCATTGAACCTATACAGCCTCTGATAGATCTAGATAGTTTTCTTAAGGTTGACTTAAGGGTAGCTCGTATCCTGGAGGCGCAACTCGTGGAAGGAGCTGACCGACTTTTACGATTACTTCTCGATACTGGTGCAGGAGAAAAACGACAAGTTTTTGCCGGCATACGTACAGCCTACGATACACCAGCACAACTGATTGGTCGTTTGACGGTCATGGTAGCCAATTTGGCACCCCGCAAAATGAAATTTGGCGTAAGCGAGGGGATGGTGCTAGCTGCAGGCCCCGGAGGCAGCGACATTTATTTGCTGGCACCCGATACGGGCGCCGAACCCGGCATGCGCATACGTTGACAACCACAAGGGGGGGACTTAATCGATGGGTGGCCCCCCTGCCAGCCCGACCCCGGCACACGACTTACAGCTACCGTTGCTTCCTTCCGGATCTGGCGGGGTTAACTGCTTATCATTGCGGGAGAACCGGCAGGGTTGCCATTACAGAGGCGGCATTATAGGGGCATGGCTTTACCTAGCACAACCCTGACATGATCTAAAATGTTACGAAGCGGGTACATCTACAAACTGTTCAAACCTGTTGCCCTGTATTAGGATTAGGCCACGATAACAATAAAATCGCCACGGATGACCAGTATGTCACGAACTCTACACCTTCTGGCTCTTTGCCTAGCCACCCAGTTAACCGCTTGTGGAGGCGATAGTGCTTACTATAACTCCCCCATAGGAACCTTTCAGGCAGGCCCCAACAGTACGCAAGGAGCACTTTTACCCCCGGTCAACTTGATTTTAGCTGGCGTCTACAGTGTTTCTTATTCCGTAAAAGTGTATGGAACTAATGCCTCAACCACTGAAAATGACTACCTCTATATCGGACCTACAGGCCTGATCAGTACTTTCGTTTCACAAGATGCTGGTAATATCTTGCCTACCCGCAACTGCTATTTACATGCAACCGGCAGTGAACCCAATGCAAAACTTCAAGGAGCTCAACTCTACGAAACCGCTGATCAAAGCAACAACATTTACTACCACACTACGGTGAACGGTTACGACATAGGTATTGCCCCTCCTACCAGCACGGCAAACTCTGTCGGCATTTACATCAATGGCGTGTTGCAGCCCAATTCAACCAACGGCAGCCAAACCTATAAAGATAGCCATGGTGATACATTTATCCTAGGAGGACAAAACAACACGACATTTGATCTGGCTGAGTTAAATATTTGCACGTGATGGATCTGCGGCTTACAGAGAACTCGAAGAAGCTGGTTATTGACATCGCCGCACCGTACAACCTCGGATCGAACATTCTGGCCCATGAATCAATGCCAGGTGTCCACCTCAGTCGCAGCATTGCTCCAGCACTGGATATTGGG
>JABEVH010000311.1 GCA_013043915.1 Pseudomonadales bacterium | reverse complement strand
GCTTCTTTCGAGAGCCGCTAAAACTCGCTGCCGCGCAATGTTTTGTCGGCAATGGTTCGGGTGTGCTGCCAGTCTTTCGATTGTTTCAGCAAGCCATGGTGGCGCAGTGCTTCGCCCAGGGTGGCGTTGTACAAACGCCTGCCTGCCTCCATGCGTCCGATCAGCGTCTGGTCTTCGCCGGGTTTTACAACCAGGGGAATAGTGAGGACAAAGGTGGGCGTCGCGGTGCGTTTCATTTGTGCTTTTGCTGTTCAATGTATCATTACTCAAGCAATTATATTGCAAGCGAAGCCTAAATCAAAATCAAAATCAAATTCCCGCTTTTCTCCCCATGGCTAAAGCGAGGGGATTCTCGCGGTCGTTGGGTTGAGCATTTCCCAACACACTTTTACGAATACCCAATTAACCGTGTTAGTTATTAAAACCAACGTCGTTCTCTTGACCCCTCCTGTCTATCCTAATGCATGGAAAGTTAACCCTCGAAAGGGGTAGTTGACATTTGGTCATGAGTCATTAGTCATTGTGTTTTGCTTTCTTCAATTTTTGATTATTCTTCGAGCTGCGCGCTTCGTAGTCATTGAGGGCTGCCAGAAAGTTACCCTTCTTTGCCATTTCCTTAGACAATTTTTGGCCTTCCTCAATCTCTTTGTTGGTCATTTTGTGTTGAATACGAGATCTGCTCAACTTTGCATTATCACAATAAGAGCAGGCAGCTAAGTCAAAAAGCGCATATGCGACAGTATTTGAACGATTCACCCCTTGGCCATTTTCGTATAGGCGCCCCAATGATTCTAGAGGTCCTCGTCCATCATCAACATCCTGGGGCCCCTTATTGACAGCCGCTTTGATGTACCACTGAGCAGCTTGGGCATAATCCTGCAATACGCCATCTCCTCCCGTATAATACAATTCCCCTAATTTTTCCTGGGCGTCTGCATTACCCTGATTAGCAGCCTTGATGTACCACTGAATAGCCTGGGCATAGTCCTGTGGTACACCTTGCCCCTTCTCATATAGATCACCCATGAAGTACTGATCGCAAATGCCACCCTGATTGGCGGCTTTGAGAATCCACTGAGCACCTTGGCTTTCATCCTTGGGTACGTTAACACCGTCGAGATAAGTCTCACCTAATACCTGCTGACCCACAACATAGCCCTGATTGGCCGCTTTGAGGTGCCACTGAAAGGCTTGGGCATGGTCCTGCGTTACGCCAAAACCATGGTCATACTTCCTGCCTAAGTTCTCCTGCGCTTCAGCATAGCCTTGGTTAGCGGCTTTGAGAATCCACTTAATGCCTTGGGCCTCGTCCTTGGTAATGCCGTCGCCTTCATCATACATAAGCCCCAGGTAGTACTGAGCTTCAGCATTACCCTGAATCGCAGCGTTGAAGAAATATTGAACGGCTTTGATGTACCACTGAACAGCCTGGCTATGATCCTGCGGTACAACGCCACCCAAGCCTTCATCATAATAGAGCCCCACCCAGTACTCAGCTTTAGCATTACCCTGATGGGCAGCCTTGAGGAACCACTGAATGGCCTGGGCCTGATCCGCTCGTATAAAATAGCCTGTCTTATAGAGGATGCCTAAGTTGGCCTGAGCATCAGCATTGCCCTGATGGGCAGCCTTAAGGAACCACTTAATAGCCAGGGCATGGTCCTGCGGAATGCCTTGACCTTTATCATAATCATTTCCAAGCTCATCTTGGGCGTCAGCATTGCCCTGGTTAGCCTCATTGATGTACCACTGAGTAGCATGATCCAGCGGCACGCCTTGGCTGATGTTATACTGAGATTTAGCACTGCCCTGGTTAGCGGCCTTATGGTACCACTGAGCCGCCTGAGTATAGTCCTGAGCTACATCCTGGCCTTCATAATACAAGAAACCTAAGTGTAACTGAGCATCAGCATTGCCTTGGTTAGCGGCTTTGACGTACCACTGAACGGCTTGGCTATGATCCTGCGGTACGCCTATGCCTAAATCATAAATGACTCCTAATTTATACTCAGCAGGTGCATCACCAGCTTTTGCTTGTGCTTGTAGCTGTTCGACATCATCGGCATAAGCAAACTTGAAAGAACAAGCGGAAAGGATGAGTAAAAAAACAAGTCTCTTCATCAATAAATATCCCAGGAGGAGAAAAAATCATTGCATAGGAAGATATTAAAGATTCAGTTTTTTTCAAGGTGATTTTCGTTCTATGTATGTTTAAGCAGGTCACAGCGCTATCACCTTTTATTGCGACTTCTCCCCGCCCTTAATCGGACGAGGATTCTGACTTCTTAGGCATAGCTGGCGATTCCATCAGGGCTCCGCATACCGAACGTTTACACGCAAACTTATAACCTTGCATAAAGCCCACTTTCACGCCTAGTTGGCGATTCAATGGATGATGCCAAAACAGACGGATCTGGTGTCACCAGCGTGAAGTACTTACGCGCACGCGTGACCCCTGTGTACACTAATTCGCGAGTGAGTACGGGACTGGATTGAGGGGGTAACACTAGCACGGTGTGTTGAAATTCCGAGCCTTGAGATTTGTGCACAGTCATTGCGTACGCTGTTTCTACATCGCGCAATCGGGTGGTAAGGACCCCGCGAACAGCGTCCCCCTCCAGGAAATAAACACGAAGCACATCAGGCCGTGCTGCATCGGGCAGTGCAATGCCGATGTCCCCATTGAATACTCCCGTACCATAGTCATTGCGCGTAACCATGACGGGCCGACCAACATACCATTCGCCACGGCGCTTGATCCAGCCCTCTGCCTCGAGCCTACGCTCAATGGCAAGATTAAGGCCAGTAACGCCCCATTCCCCTTCGCGTACCGCACAAAGCACTCGGATACCTTCAAATGCACGCAGTACCTTACGCACCCAATTTTCATGCACAAGGGTGTCGCTTGCTGCTGGATGATATTCAGGCAAGATTCGCAGGTAGTCGGCATAGCCACCTTCAGCGCCTGGCCGTCCGTTCAGCGCCAAATCCAAGGTAGCAGCTGTTGTGGTTTGCGTCAGCCAGGCAAGTAGATTCCCTTCTTCAGCACGTAGACACTCCATGGCATCCATACTGCTACCGGAATTGATCGCTAACGCCAGTACAGCAATGGGACCGCTAAAGCGATGACTATGTCTTAGCATGACGGTTTGTTGGGCCAATTCATTTTGTTGACCGAGAAATTCTGAGGGAATCGATTCGCCGCTAGACTTCACGATGTAGTCAGCGGAGTTTTCGGTATAGCCACCGGTCTGGGCATCGCTGCAAAGATCCCCCAGTACTGCACCCGCCTCAACCGAAGCAAGCTGATCCTTGTCACCTAGCAAGACGACCATCGCATGCGCAGGTAAGGTATCGAGCAACGCTGCCATCATCTCCAGGTGCACCATGGAGGCCTCATCAACGATCAACACATCGACAGCGAGCGGATTGCCGCTGTGGTGGCGAAAAGCGCGGGAATTTGGTCGAGCGCCGAGCAAGCTATGCAATGTGCGAGCGGCTCCCAAGCGAGCGGTAAGTTGCGCCAATGGCAGTGCATCACCCACTTTCTTGGCAAGTTCTGCCAGTGCTGTGTCAATTGATTGCGTGAGGCGAGCGGCTGCTTTACCTGTGGGGGCTGCCATCGCGACGCGCAACCGGGCGGGGTCATCATCGATGGCGAGCAGCAGGGCGAGTAAGCGAGCCACGGTATAGGTCTTGCCTGTGCCGGGACCTCCTGTGATGATGGAGAAATGGCTGCGCACCGAGACGGCACAGGCAATCTTTTGCCAGTGGGTACCGGCCTCGGGCGGGGAATCAAACAGCTTATCCAACCATTTTCTGATCTGCGCAACATCGAGGCTTCGCGGGTGTGCAGCACGAAACCGGACCGTTTCGGCAACCTGTGTTTCATTGCGCCAGTAGCGTCGCAGGTAGAGACGATCCTGATCGAGCACCAGAGGCTGCTGGCTATCGGGTTCAGTGCTGAGCCAGACCTGCGTGCAGTTGGCCAGCGCAGTGCGCCACTCAGCGGTGGTTTTAGGTAATGAGCCTGCAATCTGGTCCACTATCTGCCAATTTTGTGCATCCCAACCTAAGAGCGCCCAGGGTTCAGCAGTGAGTGCAGTCAGTTGTAGGCAACTATGGCCTCTGCCTTCAAGTTCAGACAGCACACAGCTGGCAATGAGCAATGCGGGGGTTGCCTGATCTAGTGAGGCGATGAAGCGAGCAAATGCACTGCCGAGACGGCGGAGATAACCCTCATCGGCAAGGTGGTCCAGCTGTGTCAATAGTTCTGTGTGTGGCTTCATGCTTCGGTTCCTGCGGTTTTGTGGCTAACCGCGTCGAATAATCGGACAAAAGCATCAAGCAACGTAAGCTGTGCATCCAGCACATAGCAACCGCAGCCAGGGCTGGCTATACCTCGAAGAAACATGAACATGGCGCCGCCTAGTTGGCGCTCAGGGTCGTAATTTGTTCCGAGACGGTTACGCAGCAAGCGATGTAGCGCCAGCAGGTAAATCATTCCCTGTATCTCATAGCGATGCGCGGCCATGCCGGAGGCCAATGACTGCAGGTGATACGCTGCATCGTCCCCGCCAAGCGCGTTAGATTTATAGTCGAGCACCCAGTAACGACCTTCATGCTCAAAGACCAGATCAGCGTAACCTTTGAGCATGCCGTGTAGCTCGCGCTCCGGTAACTCAGGTCGTAGCAGATCACCCAGCAGTTGATCACGGCAAAAGGCATCCAGTGTGCGTGTGGCGAGGTGATCACACGGAAACCAAAACTCCATCTCAGGAATGACATTAGCGAGGTTGCAAAGAGCAACACCTAGGGCCGGCAAAGGTGTTGTTGCAATGGCACGTAACCAGGCAATGACATCACCTTGGCGGTGTCCCCAGCCCGCGCGTTCACAGCGTCCAGCCATACGGGTATCAAAACTGATCTCATTGACCGCATCAAAGCCTTCCAGTGCTAGCCATTCCAGTTGCTCATGCAGGAAGTTGCCAGGTAGGGGCCCTCGCGGGAAGCGATGCCAAGGCGCATCGCTCGGCAGTATCGACGAAGGGGGCTCATCGGCATCAAGCTGCTTTTCCATCAGGGGTTGCGATATTGAAGGTTGGAGTGTCATGGAACGTGTTACCGACGTGAAGCTGGCAACACTCCAGTTCCGCTCGAAGCGACCAAGGTATTTCGGTATATCCACCAGTTCTGGGCGTTCATCATGCAGGGCAAGTGGAGCATAGTCATTGACTTTTACGATCTCTTCAAGAGCGATTGATGAGCAATTTCCTTTGAGAGCATGTAAGCGAGTGCCCAGCTCCTTGAAAGGGACCTCATCACCTCCGGCTAACAAATAGCCGAGCGCACATTCATGCAGTTTGTTCTTGTCATGGGCCTTAGCTGGTAATGCGGCTACACCCATCCAAAGCGCGTGATGCGCACGCGTTAACGCGACATAGAAGAGGCGCAGATCTTCGGCAAGCCGCGAACGGTCGGCACCCGCCAAGGTGTCATTGGACATGGCAAAGTCGATGCGGTGACCCGTCTCATCAACGACCTCCAGGAAACTCCGTTTTTTGCGTTCGATAGGTTTGGCAGAAACGCCGAAGGGTAAGCACACCAGTGGGTATTCCAGTCCCTTGGACTTATGCACCGTCACCACCTTGACCAGATTGGCATCGCTCTCCAGTCGAAGAACCATCTCATCGCCACGGCTGTTTTCGGCATCGATCTGTTCCGCTAACCAACGAATCAGTGCCTGCTCGCCGTCGAGTTGTTGGCTAGCGCCTTGCAGTAACTCTGCAAGATGTAACAGGTTGGTCAGGCTGCGCTCGCCACCAGGTTTCGCCAGAAGCCGTGAAGCCAAGTCGATTTGGTGAATGAATTGGCGCAGCATGGCCAACACACCTTGGCGCTGCCAGATGATGTGTAGCGATTTCAGCTGCTCAACCCTTTGCTCCCATGCGAGGTCATCCGACACAGATTGCATCAGTGTTGCCAGGGAAAGGTTGGCGCTGGTCGTAGCCAATGCCGCGCGCGCAAGACGTTCATCGAGCGGGTTGGCCACAGCGCGTAGCCAACGCAGTACATCGCTGGCCTCTACGCTGCTGATCACAGAGTCCTTATCAGAGAGATAGACGCTGGCAACCTTGCGCTGCTGCAGGGCACGCCGTACGGCGGCGGCTTCGTTGCGATCACGAACAAGCACGGCGATATCAGCCGGTTTCAGACGTACCAGGCCGTCATCCGAAACAAAACCTGTCGTCGCATCGTTCAGCATCCCGACGATGTGTTCGGCGCACTTGGCGGCAAATAAGGTTCGATAGTCATCGACTAAGAGGTCGGTTGCCGTGCTTTGCCAGAAGGTCAGTGCGGGCGACTCGACACCCCTCTGCACAAATCTCTCAGCCCGACCCTTGGCGGCCACTGCCTCAAAGGGCAAGGGGTTGTCATCCGAACACCGAAATCCAAAGGCGCCTGCTGGGTAACCAGCGTGTTGACTGCCCCCTTCAGCATGCAGAAAAACTTGATTGACAGCGGCGACCAGCTGCTCAGTCGAGCGGTAATTCGTGTCGAGTAGGTAATGTCGGCCCGCTGTCGCCTGACGTGCTGCTAGATAACTATATATATCGGCACCACGAAATGCGTAGATGGATTGCTTTGGGTCACCGATCAGGAATATGCCTAAGGTTGGATCATTGTCAGCTACGCGGTAAAGCTGGTTAAAGATACCGTACTGAACCGGCGCAGTATCCTGAAACTCATCGATCAGGGCTACAGGGAACTGGTGCACCATGCGACTTCGTAGCGTAGCTCCATGGGAACCTTCTAGGGCTTGTTTGAGGCGCTCCTGCATGTCCGTGAAACTAAATTGTCGCGAGCGACGCTTGAGATCAGCCATACGCTGCACGATCGCACATGCGGCGTGTTGTAGTACGGCAAACTTCACTGAGGGCAATGCCTCCAAAGCGATCTGCAGATCTCGTATGCTATCGAATTCTATGGGCACATCGAGAAAAACTCCCTTGCTGAAGGCGTCGATAATGCCTGCTTTGTTAAGGCGATTCCACGCAGTAGCATTGAGGACTGGCCGTTCGATGGCATCGTTGCTTGCCCATGATCTCAGTGCATCGAACCACGTTTCAGCCTTTGCAAGATTGAGCTTGGTCCCATGGAAACATTTTGAATTTGAAGAGATTTGCTGTGTTAGCCATGCCTGCATGGAGTTGGCTCGTTTAACCCATCCTTCCTTGCAGTTGACCAGAGTGCTATGTACTATATCTTGGATACGTTCGATCCGTACCGTGAGTGTCTCGCTGGGCTCAATGGCCAGTAGGTCAGCACGCTTTACCAACGGCCGCATCGCCTGTTCTAGCGCTGTCAGATCCTCCCAGTAACTAAGAAAGACGGCCAGCGCAGGTTCGGGCAGCGGATAGACGTGTTGCCGCCAGTAGTCGCGAATGGCGTCTTCAAACAACATGGTTTCATCAGCGAGTAGCGCCTCGTCAAACAGATTGCCACTGTCAAAGGCGTGTTCACGCAGCATGCGCTGGCACCATGCGTCAATCGTGAAGATCGCTGCATCGTCCATACTTTCTGCCGCCAGCATCAGGCGATATGCAGCATTCTGTTGATCAGGTCCTGGGGCATAGGCTGCAATCAATCTGCGTAGGAATTCATCGTCGCGTTTTGGTGCCTCACCGCGAAAATATTTTGCAGCTTCGATGAGTCGCGCTCGGATTCGATCGGATAGCTCACGCGTGGCGGCGCGAGTAAATGTCATGACCAGGATTTCTGCAGGCAGTAAAGGTCGAACAAACGCATTGTCGCCGCCATGGCCGAGCACAAAACGCAGGTAAAGCGTGGCAATGGTCCAGGTCTTACCGGTGCCCGCACTGGCCTCGATCAGTCGCGAGCCATGCAGGGGAAAATCAATCGGGGAAAGGGGCTGGCTCATGGGGCATCGTCCTTGTTCGCTATGACTTCGTGGAACACCGTTGACGTATGAATAGCTACCCACTGAGCAAGTGGGCCGTAAAGTCTCGTTGACCAATCCGGCCACGTGGATTCAGCACTGAGTGTTGCAAAGTCCGGCCATAGGCGGGCAAGGCACGGATCCTTGACCTCTCCGCTAACCTCATAACCCCCGTTGTATACATCCCATGGTTTGCCGTTAGCGAGAAAGGCAAGCGCAGTTTTGCACGCCGTTGGCAGAGGCTGATTCATCCCCTCACGCCAGATCTCAAGTAATGTATTAAGTACATCACTCGCCTGTTCACGATCCAGCGGATTCAATTGAACTGTGGCATCGAGCCCCACGACGTAGCCAGTGACTTCAAGACCTAGGGCAGCTGCAGTGATTTGACGCAACCAGCCGTCAATGAGTTTTTCTCCCCGCACGGCCCCCTTACTCGTGAGCTTGCTGGCACTCAGGGTCAGCCAGACTGTATGGGTGTGGGGGTCATCACACCGAAGACCATCAAGCCAATCGTGCAAGGGTATACCACTAGACTCATGCTCCAAGGGCAGATTGTCGGCGGCACACGGGTAGAGTTTACACAAAGATACCCATGCCTGACAGGCGGGCGTTAACTGCTCAACCAGCCGATGCTGCCAGCGACTACCGATCTTTCCGATGGGTAGAGTTCCCGCTCGCTCGAGGCTGGCCGCGCGCTTGCGCAGACGCTCGACGACATACGAGATGTCCTGCCCCACACCATGCGGGCCCATGTCATCTAGCAGGATCCTGGCCATCTGGTACTGCTCAAGTGGGTCAAATCCAAATGATTCATCATCCTCGCCGACAACCTTTTCTTCATCAAACACAACGCCAAGCCGGAATCGAAAGAAGGTGGGTACCGGCTTGCGTATAAAACGTGCCAATTCTCCAAGGGTTAGCCGGAAGTCTTGATCGGGTTCAAAAGGTGGCAGCGCTGTATCAGCAGCACTGGGCTCTTTGTGTGCGGCACGCCATTCCCGTGCATAGGTAGTGAGTCCACCCGGCTCAAAGTAGCGGCGACTGAATGGCTGTAATGGGTGTTCGGTGGTTAATGATGCCAAGTCCAGATCCCATCCTGCTTGCAGGTAGTCGCGCAACTGGGAAATCAGTACAGAGGGCGGCTGCTCACTGTTATCGCACACATTGCGCCCGGCCCAACTGATGTAAATCTTCTCGCGAGCCGCCAGCAGGGCTTCAAGCATGAGATAACGATCGTCATCACGGCGCGAGCGGTCACCCGGTCGTGCCAAGCCCGGCTTCGCAAGTAGATCAAAATCAAGTCGTGATGTACGTCGGGGGAAGTCGCCATCATTCATGCCCAGGAGGCAGACAACACGGAATGGCACGGCGCGCATGGGCATCAACGTACAGAATGTAACGCCACCTGAAACAAAGCGATGGTTTAATGTCGGTTCATCGAGGGCTCCCAGCCAAGCTTCGCGCAGGACCGTTAAGGGAATGGATTCGCTGAATCCAGCATCGTCGCAAACCTCTAGCCAGCGCTGCAAAACACTGTTGAGTTGACCTAATGTCAGTTGATCACGTTCGTCTGTGGCAGAGAAAAAATCTGATAATAATGCACGTGCGCGCTCTCCCCATTGTGCAGGGGAAGCTGGCTCAGCAAGAAGCACACACCAACGTATTAATTTTTCGATCAACTGTGCAAGAGAGCCTGCCAGGACAGCATCCAAGCCACCGACTTCATCATACGGTTCAATATGGGCGTACGATTCTCCCTTACCGCAAGCATACCCCAGCAACATTCGTTGGATACCGAACCACCATGCGTTTTGCTCGCCGACGGCACCTAGGCCGAGCCCCTTGCGATGATCATTATCCAAACCCCAACGCACGCCTGCACCTTCAATCCATTGACCTAATTGCGGCAAGGACTCAGCATCCATTCCAAAGCGGGAGGATATCGCTGGTACGTCGAGGATATCCCGGACTTCACTTTGTCGGCAGCGTTGCTCGGGTAACTGTAACAACCAATTGAGCGCCTTCAGCAATGGATTCACACTGCGATCTTTGACATCGGCGATCTCATAGGGAATGTAACGTGAGTCGCTGTGGCCGTATTGCTCGAATACAGCATGAATGCTGGACGCGAAGGATTCGATGTCGGGCATCATCACGACGATGTCACGCGGACGCAGTGATTGATCATGCTGATCTACGAACATCTGCAGGAGTTGTTCATGCAAAACTTCAACCTCTCGATGCGCGCTGTGGGTGACATGGAACTCAATAGATCGATCTAAGGGGTCTGGTGGCCCATGCGGATGTTCGGTCAGCGGGAGCAGGTCGCGAATGGCGGTTTGTACCTGTTCAATCAGAGTTTTGCCTGCCCCCTCACTAAACAAGTCAATACGCAGATTAGGGAAATTGCGGGGCGCGGATTCTGTGTTGTCGAATATGTCGAGCATACGGATAAAGTCACGCCCCAGGCGTCCCCAACTGGCCAGAAGTGGATGCGTGTGGGCATGTAGTTCCTCTAAGGGCAAAGCCGCCAGATCCTTGCCATTGCGCAGTTGTTGACGGTGCCGTTCTGCACGAAGCAACTCACGCCCATCGATGATATCTCCCCAATAGAACTGACAAGGATTCGGTACGGCGAGTATCACCTGCGTATGCGTAGACAATGCAGCCAGTGCTTCGAGTGTCTGAAAGGGCAAGGCCGACATGCCGAACAAAACCACCCGGCGCGGTAGCCGACCTACCGGGGGCACTTCGGATTTAATCGCTGCTAGAAACTGGCGATGGATGTTGGCGCGACCTTTCGTCTTAGCGGCTTCCCCCAGACTATCAATAATGGCCCGCCAAAGTTGCGCCTGCCAAAGCTGGTCAGATGGCAGTGCCATGAGTGATCTCTGGGCGCTGCGCAAGACATCATTGCCTGTGGCCCAGTCCTGTAGCCAGTCAGCTCGGTACACCTGGTATTCATCGATCAGGTCAGCCAAGCGTTCGGCCAGTTGGAGTCGACGCCCTGCATCACCGTCAGCAAGAAAATGCTGCAAAGGGGCAAAAACCGGTTGAGCTAAGAGTTCAGGCAATAGTTGCATCAGACGCCATGTGAGCGCTTCCTGGTCGAATGCGGAGCGTTGCGGCACCAAATGCCGGCCAAGCATCTCGCGGTAGGCATCCCACAGAAATCGAGCAGGGAGGGTGATTTTTGTAGCTGCGCAAATGCCAGTGCGTTCTGCTAACGCAACCTTCAGCCATTAGTAGACACCGTATGACTCAACCTGGAAATGTTACTGTTCACGC
>JABEVH010000310.1 GCA_013043915.1 Pseudomonadales bacterium | reverse complement strand
GGCAGCGGCAAAAGCGCATTTATGGGTGTACTGGCGGCACAATGCCTGAATCAAGGCGAAGCTGTCGCCTACTTTGACCCGAAACATGATGTATGGGCTGCCTCGGTCTTAAAGACAGCGGCAGAACAGGCAGGTTGCCCCTTTCATATTCTCGACTTACGCCCGGAAGCTCCTCCCCATTTCAACCTGCTCGCCGGAGTAAGTCCGCATGAGCTTGAAGAACTTTTGATTGCAGGACTTGAGCTTTATGACCTGGGCAACGAAGCAGATCATTACCGGTTGGCTGATCGTCAAGCGGCTTATCGGGTTGCCAGCACCTTACGCAGCGATGACACGTTAAATACGCTCTATGCCCGCGAGGGTCAACGACTGCAACGACAGGCCCCTGGTTTTTCCGGAAAACTCAAGGAATTAGCGCGCCTGCCTGCAGCGCAGGCCCAGACGGGGCTGTCATTACAATCATGGTTTGAACAGGGTGGGGGCCTCTATATCCTGGGCTCCACACGTCATGATGCTGTCAAACGTTTGCAGCGTATGATCCTGCTGCGCCTGTTGCAACTGGCTGAGCGAAGAAAACCTGATCAAAAACGCACGATGGCACTATTGCTTGATGAATTTAAATATCACCTCTGCCGCAGCAGTTTGGATGCCTTGGGGACCGTTCGGGACAAAGGTGTGCATATGGTGCTGGCTCACCAATCCCTGGGGGATCTGGCTTCAGGCCCTATGAACATGGATGCACAGGCTGTTGCTGCCAACGTAGCTGAAAACTGTACCCTTAAAATGATTTACCGCCTACAAGATCCAGATACGGCACATTGGATGTCACGCCGTAGCGGGCAGCAGCGTATCTACGAAAATTCCTGGACTTATCGCCCACATGATTTGCTTGATCGCGTGGCCCTGCGTGAAGCCACAGGACCTTACATTGATGAAAATACCTTACTCAGCTTGCCTTGGGGTAGTGCCATGCTCTTTGGTTCAAAACTTCCTATGGAGGTAAGAATCAGCCCCTACCCCACCGTACAGCATACCTTGAAAGCAAATGCAGCTGAAGGCACGCACACTTCTCTGGATTTTAGCCACCTCAAACAGGGCCATCATGCGAGAATATGACACCCAGCTTCTGCAGTTTTTAGGGGAAGAGGGATACAGCCATGTGAACTTGCTAGGCCTCTGGATACAAAAACATCCGACTACGGTACGCCGATATCTTAATCGACTTGAGGAGCAGGGGTATGTGCAACCACGCATTCTCCCGAGTCTCCTTCAGCGCGATCTCTGGCAACTTACCCGCCATGGTCGTCTGCTACTCTGTGAACAATCACCTTCATACACTGGCCCGACTTCAGTCTTAGCTTCCTTACACCATCTCACGCTACAAGAAATCAGAATAAAAGCGCGCAACCTAGGTTATACCTCATGGCTAGGTGAACGTTCATGCCGCCGCTTGGCTCAGGAAGCTGACCCCACCTGGCCCAAAGTACCCGATGCCTTATGCACCACCCCCCAAGGCCTGCGTTTAGCCCTTGAGCTCGAACTGAACCGCAAACCTGTATGGCGTTATCAGGAAGCTATCGACCACTATGCTTACCTCCTGCATGAACAGGATATCGACGAAGTTCACTATCTAGTGCCGCCAAACTTGCTTCGCAGCTTGTACCGATTGTTTGAGACTATCGATAGCATTCATCTTTTTGGACAGACTTGGCCTCTGCCTGATGTTCTCAGGCAGCATATTCGAGTGATGAATTTGAATACTTGGCCCCACGCTCCAAGGCCAGAATAATTTTAACAGTGACTACGTCCCGCCCTTAATCGGGCAAGGACTTCTGCCTTAAGATCAACCATGCATAGTTACTGAGGTACTAAACCTCCCCCTACCATTAGGTAGGGGGTTCTAAGGGCGAACCCAACGGGGTTTCCCAGCTCTCGCTTTGCAGCTACAGCATCCTAGCGATGACCGATGGCAAGCCCTCTTTTGCAAACGATCCGCTCTGACGGTATTGCCACCGTGATTTTGCCCGAAGGCTCTATCTTCGCAGGTTCTAAACGTAGCCACCCCGTTTGCAACAGCACAGGTTTCTGAGCCGCCCACATCGTTTCGATATGAGATGGGTGGTGCTGGTTACTCATGACACAGCGCGCAAGAAATGCGGAGTACACATCACGCCCTTATCTGTCCTAGAAACGCTTTTACCTTGAGAAAATAAGTCTCTTCGGGGCCACAATCGAAATACTAAAAGCCTATGTGCACAGCCAGAAAATACCTGATTAAAAGGCATCACCGGGTAGGCGTACCCATCCTTCCATCAAGACACGGGCACTACGACTCATGATAGCTTTAGTCACCTTCCACGTTCCACCGACCTCGGCGGCCTCTGCACCAACACGCAACGTGCCCGATGGATGACCAAAACGTACCGTACTACGCGAACTGCCACCTGCTGCCAGATTCACTAGAGTCCCCGGGATCGCAGCAGCCGTTCCTATGGCTACAGCCGCCGTACCCATCATGGCATGATGCAATTTCCCCATGGACATCGCTCTAACCAATAAATCGATATCGCTGGCCAGCACCTGTTGACCGCTGGATGCCACAAAATCTGCCGGAGGTGCCACAAAAGCAACTTTGGGGGTATGTTGACGCCGGGCAGCTTCATCAACATGCTGTATCAGCCCCATGCGCAAGGCTCCATAAGCCCGTATAGTTTCAAACATGGCCAGCGCCTTGGGGTTGCTATTGATAGCATCCTGCAGCTCTTGTCCGGTGTAGCCAATCGCCTCGGCATTAACAAAGACCGTGGGGATACCTGCATTGATCAGCGTGGCTTTTATTATTCCAAGCCCGGGAACCTCCAAGTCATCGACCAGATGCCCCGTCGGAAACATCGCTCCCCCACCATCATCCTCATCAGCCGCAGGATCCATGAACTCCAGCGCTACTTCAGCAGCAGGAAACGTTACACCATCGAGTTCAAAGTCGCCAGTTTCCTGTACCTGCCCATGTGTCATGGGCACATGAGCGATGATGGTCTTGCCAATATTTGCCTGCCAGATTCTGACGACTGCGATGCCATCCTGGGGGACTCGATGAGCATCTATCAAACCCTTGCTGATAGCAAAGGGCCCTACCGCAGCGGACAGGTTGCCACAGTTGCCACTCCAGTCGACAAATGCCTTATCGATGGCGACTTGGCCAAACAGATAATCGACATCATGATCAGGCCGGCTACTGCGTGCAACTATCACGGTTTTACTGGTACTGGACGTAGCTCCTCCCATACCATCAATCTGTTTGCCATAGACATCCGGACTACCGATCACACGCAACAGTACCGCATCGCGAGCTGCCCCTGGTTGCTGAGCCGCAACAGGGAGATCCTGCACACAGAAAAACACACCTTTGCTGGTTCCTCCACGCATATAGGTGGCAGGAATACGGATTTGTGGAGCATGTACCATCATGGTTCTCCGGGTAAACTTCACTCACATGACGCTGGCCGACTCAAGAAAATCCTTGGCAAAACGTTGTAAAACACCGCCAGCATCGTAAATTGACACCTCTTCAGCCGTATCAAGTCGACAAGTAACTGGGACCTCCACGCGCTCGCCGTTGCGACGATGTATGACTAAGGTCAAGGTTGCTCGTGGT
>JABEVH010000309.1 GCA_013043915.1 Pseudomonadales bacterium | reverse complement strand
TCAATAGGCTTGAGTTGGATGCGCAAGCATGTCAACCAAGTGCGGATAAATCCTATGCGCAACTATGCGCAACTTTTTAGGAGCAGGATTGCGATCATGACACAGCATAGATATGAACAGCTTTCAGCCTGGATGGATGGTGAGTTGCATGGCCAGGCTGAGCAAGAACTGCTTGATGCCCTGCTTGAGGATGAAGCGCTGGCCGCCACCTATTTGCGTTGGCAGGAAGCCAGGGACTTGCTGCATCAACCCCGGCAAACTTCGTTCTCGCCGACCGTTGTGATGAAGGATATACGGCGTATGCGGCCAGTTAGGTGGGCTAGGACGGGATGGGCGTTAGCTGCTAGTGTGGTATTGGCCAGCGTATTCTGGTGGAACTCTTTGTCGGAACAGCCCACCATGAAAACTGTGGCTAGCTTGCCCGTTGCGCGAGTGACCGTTGTGGCGGCATCCTCAATTAAAGGAGCTGGTCGTGAGGTTTCCTTGGCAGCACTTCCAGAGCAGGATCGCCTGTATACCTACATGATGCAGCATGCATCTGCGGCCCAGGGTGATGCAGGGGCTCGTTTGCTCAATTATGCACCGGTGGTGGCTCGTGTTGAGCCTGGCAGCGAAGTGGCCGGTGATGACAGCGTGGGAGAGCAGCTCTGATGCGTGGGTGGATGGTTGCGCTAAGCGCTTGTTTGGGCATGATGGTCATGAGTAGCTACGCTGTTGACGATCAGGTAGGAGAGCTATGGCAACGTATGCAGGTGGCTGCGCATCAGCTCAATTATGAAGCCACACTGATCATGGTCAGCCATAGGCGCGTATCCACATTGCGCAGGGTGCATGTGCGAGTTGGAGGGCATGAGTGGCAACGCTTGGTGAGCCTCGACGGAGAAAGGCGCGAGGTGCAGGCAGGTCAGGGCATGGCCATGCTTTTTGAGGGCAATGGACTGGCGACACTGATGCAGGGGCAAGAGCCTACAGCAGCGACGATGAACCCTTCACCTTTGCCAATGACTTTCTACATCACCAACCTGCGTTTACATCGACGTGTGGGAGGGCGATCTAGTCGGGAATTATTGTTACAGCCGCGAGATACTTGGCGATATGGCCTGAATCTTTGGGTTGATGATGCTACGGGCCTGCTTTTGCGGGCAGAAGTAACTCAGGGTGGGCACCGTTTGCTGGTGCTGAGTGTGACTGGCTTGCAGGTAGGGCCGGAAGTGGGGTTGTCCGAATATAAACGTGCGGCAAGGCATGGGAGCGTCCTAACCCACCCCATGTCACAAGCACCATGCCTGCCTTGGTCAGTGCAATTGCCGCCGGGTTTTCAGCAAGTTAAAATACACCACAAAGCGATCAATGGCGCGATGGTGGATGAAGCGCGTTACAGTGATGGTTTGGCATCAGTCTCTGTATTTGTGACGAAGGCTCCCGCAGTATTGCCACAGTATCAGCAGCCGCGGCTGCATCACTGGGGCGCCATGACCACCGCTGAACAATGGCGTCAGGGTGGGAAAAACTCGTTTTTGGTCAGCGTGTTGGGTAATGTTCCGGCCAGGACGGTATTGCAGATGTTGTCCACATGGCAGGTCGCTGTGTCACCAACATGTGCAAAACATTACTAAAATTAAATAAAGTTGCCGTTCTGTTTGCGGTACTGTGATTTAAGATAATTTGATCATCCATAGAGGTTAAAAATCGATGAAGCATAGCGTTAAATCCTGGTGTGAGATGGTAGTGCTGATCTTATGGACGACTTTGTCGTGGGCGGATTTACCTGATTTTACTGGCGTGGTGAGCAGTAATGCTCCGGCGGTCGTTAATATCACGGCTACCAGCAAAACCATGACCAGTGCCCAGGACCCGCAAGCCTTGTTGCGACAGTTTTTTGGTGGTCAGATGTTGCCGCAGCAAACCCAGCCGCAGGTACCGCAAATCAGTGAGTCTCTGGGGTCCGGATTCATTATTTCTAAAGATGGTTATATATTGACCAATAACCATGTCGTGCATGGTGCCAGCAAGATCATGGTCAAGCTGGAAGATCGGCGTGAATTGCAGGCAAAAATTATTGGCACCGACGAACGCGCTGATATCGCTTTGCTAAAGATTGAAGCGCATGATTTGCCCGTGGTGAAGCTAGGTAATCCGGATCAGCTTAAAGTAGGGCAATGGGTGCTGGCTATCGGCGCTCCTTTTGGCTTTGATTACTCGGTGACCCAGGGTATCGTCTCTGCCAAGGGCCGTTCGTTGTCCAATGAATCCTATGTGCCTTTCATTCAGACCGATGTTCCCATCAATCCGGGCAATTCAGGAGGGCCCCTGATCAATATGCAGGGTGAGGTGGTGGGTATCAATTCCCAGATTTACAGCCGGTCTGGTGGGTTTATGGGGCTGTCATTTGCCATTCCCATTGATGTTGCCATGGAAGTGGTAGAGCAGCTTAAGTCCAGCGGTAAAGTGGAACGTGGTTATCTCGGTGTGGGTATTCAGGAAGTGACCAAGGATCTCGCTGATGTTTATGGATTGCCCAAGGCAGCAGGGGCCTTGGTAGCCAAGGTCTTGCCGGATACCCCGGCCTCGCGCGCCGGTTTGAAGGAAGGGGACGTCATCGTTGCCTTTAACGGCCATGAAATTGGCTTGGCTACTGAGTTGCCGCAACAGGTAGGGCGAGCTCATGTGGGGTCTACTCAGAAGTTGACCATAGTCCGTGGTGGAAAAACCATGATCATTAGTTTCGTGGTCGGGGATTTACCCGCTGAAGGTGATGATAATGCACAAAACAATCTCAATGCTCAGGGGGCGGGTCATCATCTGGGGCTTTACATCCGTGATTTAACCCCGGAAGAAAAGCAGAACCTGAATGTTACCGGCGGAGTCGAAGTCTCGCAGATCTATGACGGCCCGGCTGCCTCGGCTGGAGTGCGGGCAGGTGACGTTATTCTTCGTCTGAACCATCAAAATATCGGCACAGTACAGGATTATCTAAATATTGTACGTAAATTGCCCGTAGGCAAGCCTGTAGAAATGGTGATTAATCGTCAGGGCAATCAAGCTATCGTAGCCATTACCCTGGGGCAGTAAACCAGCTCACCCGGTGTCATGGGACACCGGGTGTTTTAACAGGGTAAATCGGTTAGACTTGCCGCCCTGTTCAGCGTTACGGATCCCGCAGTGACCGCTATTAACCAGATTCGCAATTTTTCTATCATCGCTCACATCGATCACGGCAAGTCCACGTTAGCAGATCGATTTATACAACTGTGCGGTGGACTTGAAGACAGAGAAATGCAGGCTCAGGTTCTTGATTCCATGGATCTTGAGCGCGAGCGCGGCATTACCATTAAAGCTCACTCCGTGACCTTGTATCATAAGTCGGGTGAGGATGGTTTGCGTTACCAGCTCAACTTCATTGATACCCCGGGTCATGTTGACTTCTCCTACGAGGTGTCTCGCTCACTCGCCGCCTGTGAAGGGGCCCTGTTGGTTGTCGATGCGGCGCAGGGTGTAGAAGCCCAGTCAGTAGCCAACTGTTATACCGCGCTGGATCAGGGGCTGACGGTCTTGCCGGTCTTAAATAAGATAGATTTGCCCCAGGCTGACCCCGACCGCGTTTGTCAGGAAATTGAAGATATTATTGGTATCGATGCCACGGATGCGGCGCAGGTCAGCGCCAAGACCGGTCAGGGTGTAGCTAGCCTGCTTGATCATTTGATACGTACTATTCCTGCGCCGGAAGGTAATCGGGAAGCGCCCTTACAGGCACTGATCATCGATTCATGGTTTGACAACTATCTAGGTGTGGTATCGCTGGTACGTGTCAAACATGGCAAGGTTCGCAAAGGCGACAAGATTCTGGTCAACAGTACAGGCCAGTCGCATGTGATTACCAGTGTCGGTGTATTTAGTCCCAAGCATACTGAAACATCAGCCCTGCATGCAGGTGAAGTCGGGTTTCTGATCGCGGGGATCAAGAATATTTTCGGCGCCCCGGTGGGCGATACCCTGACCATGCATGCCGATACGCCTCCGTTGCCTGGGTTCAAAAAGGTAAAACCGCAGGTCTATGCCGGCCTCTTTCCGATCACCTCGGAAGACTATGAACCCTTCCGGGAAGCTCTGGCCAAACTGACCCTCAATGATTCAGCGCTGTTTTATGAGCCTGAGTCCTCTGATGCTCTGGGATTTGGGTTTCGTTGCGGGTTTCTTGGTATGTTGCACATGGAGATCGTGCAGGAACGCCTAGAGCGCGAGTACAATCTCGATCTGCTGACCACGGCACCCACCGTGATTTATGAAATCATGACGCGTAAGGGAGACATGGTTTATGTCGACAATCCTTCGCGCCTCCCAGATCTAGCGCAAATTGAAGAATTTCGTGAACCGGTTGCCGAATGCCATATTTTGGTGCCGCCTGAGTACTTGGGTGATGTTATTACCTTGTGCCAGGAACGGCGGGGAGAGCAAAAGAGCATGATGTTTCATGCCAAGCAGGTGGCATTGAACTATGACATCCCTCTGGCAGAAGTTGTTCTGGATTTTTTTGATCGCCTTAAATCGGTGTCGCGTGGTTATGCCTCCTTGGATTATGCGTTCCAGCGTTTCCAGGCGACGCGCCTGGTTCGCGTTGACATTCTTATCAATGGTGATCGCGTTGATGCACTATCTGTCATATGCCATGCAGATCATGCAAGGCATCGCGGCTTGGCACTGACGGAGAAAATGAAGGAACTTATCCCGCGTCAGATGTTTGATGTGGCGATACAGGCTGCGATAGGTAATCAGGTCATAGCGCGGCAGACCGTTAAAGCCTTGCGCAAGGATGTGCTGGCTAAGTGCTACGGTGGAGATGTCAGCCGTAAGCGCAAACTGCTGGACAAGCAAAAAGAAGGTAAAAAACGTATGAAACAGGTCGGGCGAGTAGAAATCCCGCAAGATGCGTTTTTAGCCATACTTAAAGTAGATAAATAGACTCATAGAGCGATTAACGACAGGGGGTTGCTGATTAATGAATCCGCAGATGGTGGAATTGGTAATGGTGTTGATGGGGCTGTTTGCCATCAGTACGCTGATTTGGGCGGTACAGACGTTTGTGTTGTTGCCGCGGCAATGGCAGCAGGTCAGGGACCGCGTGCGGCAAGGGTTACGGTCGGTTGAAGAAGTGCGGGCCGGGCTGACCGACCCGCTCTGGCTGCAGCACATTCGCAAGCTCAGTACGGGCAGTCTGGTGGTGGCCATCGTGCTGGTGTTTTTTTTACATCTGGATGTCGATTTTACGCTGTTTCTGGTGGTGGCGACCGTATTGTCCGGCATGTTATGGGGGCTGGATATTTTGCTGTTACGCGGTATACGCCGACAGGCCGCGGCTGAAATTGCCCAGGCTTTAGGGGATCAGGGGGGGTTAGAGGCCTTATCAGTAGAACCAGCGCTGGTGGAGTATGGTCATTCATTTTTTCCGGTACTGGCTGTGGTTTTAGTGTTTAGGTCATTTATCGCTGAACCTTTTACCATTCCTTCGGGTTCTATGTTGCCGACCTTGCAAATAGGCGATTACATTTTGGTCAGCAAATTCTCCTATGGCCTGCGTAACCCGCTGAACGGCAGCCTGTGGTTGCCCTTAGGTCACCCACATCGCGGTGATGTCATGGTATTTCGTTACCCAGAGAACCCCCATATCGATTTTATCAAGCGGGTGGTGGGGTTGCCGGGTGATGATATTGTTTATAATGAGGGTGATCTGTTTATCAATGGCCAACGCTTGGAGCGCCGTCTGTTGCTACAAAATCCACAGATCGATCCTTGGGAACAGTATTATGATGAGAACCTGACGGGAGTTCATCATATTATTCGTGTTGAGGTGGGGCGGTTTATAGCGGGTCACCATTGGGAAGCCAAAGTTCCTGCCGGGCATTACTTTATGATGGGAGATAACCGCGACAACTCACGTGACAGCCGCTTTTGGGGATTTCTTGATGACCATTTTATCGTGGGTAAGGCAGTTCTAATCTGGATGCACAAAGATGAGGGCCTGCATTTGCCGACATGGTCGCGCGATGCTATGTTAAATCATCAACAACACTTGGATAAAAAAGATGTGTATATCGCACCTCAGGACTAGACAACAGGGCGTATCCGTAGGCTCAGTCATGAGCATCATCATGCTGTTATCGCTACTGCTGAAAGTCGTGGTGGTGGTCGGTCCTGTGTACTATGACAACTACATGGCTAATAAAGTTGTCGATGGATTGGTGAAGGATTTATCGCATCTCGATAAAACCAGTGATCAGATGAGTGGGGATCTGAGTTTGCGTTTCTCCATCAATAATATCACGTTGCCTTTGTCTGATTTTGTCTGTACCCATGATGATCAAGGTTATCATATTGCAGAGAACTATGAAGTTCGTAAGAATCTTATCGGTAATCTAGATGTGATCGTGCATTTTAACCGTACATTTGAGAGCCAGGGTGCACCCCAACATTCGTGAGACTGAAGTCAGGCTACAGGAGCGATTAGGCTACCGCTTTCGCGAGATTGATACGCTAAGGCAGGCGTTGACACACCGTAGCTCCAGTGGGCGTCATAACAATGAACGTCTGGAGTTTTTGGGTGACTCCATACTCAGTATGGTGATTGCTGAGTATTTGTACGTACGGTTTCCGGAAGCCCAGGAAGGTAGCCTGACCCGCTTACGTGCCAGCCTGGTCAAGGAAGAAACGCTGGCTGAGGTCGCGCGCCGTCTTGAATTAGGAGCGGAACTGCGTTTGGGGCAAGGTGAAATTCGTAGCGGCGGCTTTCGTCGAGATTCGATACTGGCCGATGTGCTAGAGGCTATTTTGGCGGCGGTGTACTTAGATAGCGGTGAACTTGGTGTGTGCAGGGAGTGTGTCCTGAACTGGTTTGCGCCCCAGTTAGCCAACTTGCAACCTGAACATGTGCGCAAGGATGCCAAGACCTACTTGCAGGAATGGTTGCAAGCTAGGCATTTAGATCTTCCGGTTTATGAGCTGCATGCTGTCGATGGTCAGTCGCATGAACAGACTTTTATCGTTCAGTGCCATGTTGTGGTGTTGCCAGGCCCGGTGCAGGGTGAAGGTCACAGCAGACGTCGTGCGGAACAGGTGGCTGC
>JABEVH010000308.1 GCA_013043915.1 Pseudomonadales bacterium | reverse complement strand
TAGTTATGGCTAACCCTGAGGGTCTGCTGGTGCCAGTGTTACCCTCGGGACTGTCTCGACGCCAAGAATGGGAAGAGGCCATCTTGCAACTGCGTCAAAAGGCTGAATGTCGCGAGTTGACCCCTGACGAACAGCAGGGAGCCACGATTACCGTCAGTAATTTTGGCATGATGGGGGGGCGCTTCGCCACCCCCATGGTATCACCGCCACAAGTAGCCATTCTGGGACTAGGCCAACTGCATAGACAAGCCGGTGGCCATGGTTGGCGCTTGCCCCTGTCGCTAAGTTTTGATCACCGTGCCGTGACAGGGGCTGAGTCTGCACATTTTCTGAGCGTACTATGTCAGCGCCTGGCGCGTTAAAAAATATGCATACCGTGCAACACCAGAGCCGTCAGTAGCAAAGCAGCTCCTGCGATCCAAGGTAGCCAGTTCATGGGGTTTTTCTGAACGGGAGGTTCAACCAGACTGGCTGGCTGTTGTAGCACCGGCTGAGCGATGGCTTCTGTTACCACAAGATTGGGCTGTTCCCATTTATGTTCTGGCGCAGCCAAAGGTTGATCGGGTTTAAAAGCCGGCCTGAACGCCGTCCTGTCCATATCATCGTCCATATCCTTGGCTGTCGAAGCAGGCCCCAGTACACGAAAGCGCAAGGCATCACAACGTACTTCGTCACCGGTCGCTAGCTGAGAATCTTCGACCCGTTTTCCATTGACGAACGTGCCGTTGGAAGAGCCTAGATCATGTACCCAGGGAGCTCCTGCCCGTATACTGAACTCAGCATGACGCCTTGAAACATGCGACCCCGGCACAACGATGTCGCAGGCTGCATCTCTGCCTACCAATAACTTGCCCTGCAAAGGAAAAACGCGACCTTTTAGCGGATCATTCAGTGCCTGAATCTGCCAGGGGATGGGCGGGGCCACGCGTGAACTTAAATGCTCACCCTTATCGGCTGCATCCAGCACGGCCAAGGCCACCGTGTGCAGGCGAACGATATCACCTGCTTTAAGTTCCGTACGCGCCAATACACGATGATCATTCAGATAGGTGCCGTTAACGCTACCTAGGTCAAGCAGGTAACAGCGCCCATCCTCACACAGAATCTCGGCATGAAACTCGCTGACCGCCTCTTCCCTGGCCACGAGACGATTGGAACTGTGACGACCCAAGGCAATGCATTCATCGACCAACCATAAGGCCGGCTGCCTGCGATCAACAAACTGAATTTTCAACATAAAAATATCCCCGGTTCATAGTGGCTGCAACGTCCAAATTCCAGAACTGGCAGAACCTGTTGACACGCCGGAGCCTCCTGCTGTTGTCATGCCGCCTGTCAGACTTAATGTACCCAAGGTCATGCTGACTTGGCCATTACTGACTTGACCGGACAAGCTCAGTCCTGCTGCCCCCTGCAAGGTACAACCCGCCGACGAGCTTATCTGCTCCGCCGAATTGATTAGCACGACATTGCAGGTACCTAAGGCGCCTGATGAGTCCTGATAGTGTAAAACATAGGTAAAATTTGATAGGAGTGAAGTTAAAACATTCTGCGGAGAAGCCTGTCCCGACTGTAACGTTTGAACAGCTGTACCTGTAGGTAAGGAAACAACAGCCCCTGCCGCTCCTGGCCCGGTGGCAAACGGTTGCATGGAGAGCAGCACACTGCCATTACCTCCTGACAAAGCCGGCCCTTCCAAAGCGATTGAGGCTGTCACCGGCAACGTCGAGGGTAAAACCAGGCTGTCGTAAAGTGCATCAATACCCTGATGATTAAATGTTATTGGGGTGATGAAGAAATCCGTATTACCCCATACCACATAAGACATCACTGAAAGAGCCTGCTCTGCCAAATCATTGCGGACAGAGTTTTCCAGGTTTTGCAAAACAGACCAGGTTTGCTGCATAGCCGTTTGCGGGTAGGGTTGGGATCCTTGGGCATTAAGGGCATTTTGATAATCAACCTCCAGCGCCGACATGGCTTGCAAGGGTAGCGAACCATAGGCCCCTTGCGACACCAAGGAGGTCAAGGGTGTGATATTGATAAGATTGGTATTCATCACCGGCGTCCAGACACTGGAAAGCGAACCGTAATGCCCCGAGCTATCCACCGTAGGAACACTAAGCCATACCCAACCACCGTTGCTGGAACATGCAGAAATATCGAGGGTAAAACCGCCCTGGGCATTGGTAGTTGTCGAGGCACAAGCCATGACGGTCGGAGAAACCATGGAATCTCCAAGCGACCCATAAGCATTGACCACCGCTCCAGACAGGGGATTGTAGGAAGGACCTCCCGCTATGACTTCCCCTTGCAACGGACCCCATCCCCCTACGCCTGCCACACCACCACCCAGCCCGGACGCTCCGATACCCGGAGCGATGACATTAGCGAACGCCAGAGGATCAACATAACCCTGACCGCTACAACCTCCCACCAGCAGAGCTAGCATCAAGCAACCCGCCCAGCTGATCCTGCGTTTTACTTGCATAAACCAGTTCGCCTAGTCATCGTCACCTACTCAACGCTCGCCTTACTCTACTCCGGAAAATCAAGGCATCTCATCAGGGTTTTAATGTTGAAGATTTAGTTGCCTTATCAGGCTTGGTCACACCCTGATAGACCTTTTGTATATCATCTGGAAGTACGCCCAACTTATCGCCCCACAGTCCCATCTGGAAGGTTCGAATATCCTGATAAGATTTATGCGTTAGCGTATCAATGGCCTCGCCATCAACCACGATGGTCGGCGTGAGAAAAATCAGCAGATTCGTTTTGGTCACATTATCGCCGCTGGCCTTGAACAACCACCCCAGAAATGGGATATCTCCCAAAAGAGGTACCTTGCTTTCGGAATTGGTCGTGTCATTTTGCATCAACCCCCCCAAGACTATGGTTTGATGGTTATTCACCAGCACCGTAGTTTTAATATTACGTGTGCTGGTGATCAGATCTGCAGCATGAACACCGGTTACTTCCGGCAGAACTGCTGATACTTCCTGATCGACTTCGAGTCGAACCAGTTTACCATCAGAGATATGCGGAACCACCTTAAGGGTAATACCCACATCCTTGCGCTCTATGGTTTGAAAAGGGTTATTGGTACCTGAAACCGCACTGGTGCTGGCCCCGGTAATAAACGGAACATTTTCGCCTACAACAATCTTGGCCTCTTGATTATCCAAGGTCAGCACCGAAGGTGCAGACAAGAGGTTAGCGTTACTCGCCGTAGCTAAAGCCTCAACTAAAGCACCATAAAATGTGGACTGACCATTGGCGCGATGAATTTCGCGACCAAAACCCACCGTCGCTCCATCAGACAAGGTAACCCCCGAAGCACCTGATGCCATGGGAGATGCTGTGGCATATCCTCCTCCCGCCATATTCGATCCATAAGTACTGCCATAGGCAGAAGAAGCACCATAAGTACTTAAGTAACCTTCAATGGCCGAATTAAGGCTAGTCCCTGCATTACTAAACGAAATGGTACCTATACCTGTGGCCGGATCGCCACCAGCCCACTGTATACCCAACTGATTACCGTTAGAACCGGTGATTTCAACAATCGCTGCTTGAATTAGCACCTCAGCCCTTCGCGTATCCAGCTCCTTGATCACATGTTCAATTTCCCGCATGACGCGCGGATCTGCACGAACCACCACAGCATTTTGTTCTTTGTCCGGCTCTATCGTGGCTGGGCCTTCGAACTTAGCCGCACTTTCCTTGGCTGCTCCCGGAGCTGCTGCCGCCGTCCCACTAGAACTGCCCACCATCTTGTTAAGCACACCGGCCACTTCTTTTGCCGAGGCATGTGCCAATCGAAACACTTCAATATTGCCGGTGTTGATAGCAGGAAGATCTAGGGTAGTCACCAATTGGCGCAGATGATCAACCGCTTGGGCATCTCCTCGCACGATCAGCCGGTTGGTCCGTTCATCTTCCACAACATGCAACCGAGAAAAGGTTTTTGCATCCTTGGGTGTTGATATCGGCGTTAATGCCTTGAGCATGGTAACCACATCAGCCACCTGAGCGTACTTCAAATCAATTGCAGTGACAGGTTCACTGCCCACGCTATCCAAGGCGTGTATCACATCAATGAGGGAAGCAATGTTCGAGGCACGATCGCTGAGAATCAGGGCATTGGCATCTGGTACTGCTGCCAAATGCGCAAATTGCGGCATCATGGGACGAAGCACCGGCACCAGATCCACCGCATTGGTCGAGTCCAGCAATACCACACGGGTCACCAGCTCCTCGCCCTGGCTTTGTCCTCCTGTCATATCAACCTTGACCCCTCCCGTCCTGGCATTAATATCAGGTACAATTTTAATCACATTGCCCATGGGGACAGCACTAAATCCGTTGACATCCAGGACCCCTAAAAAAAGATCATAAACCTGATCCTTGTTCAGGGACTGCGTCGAGATAACGGTCACGGTTCCCTTGACCCTGGGATCCACCACAAAATTCTTGCCGGTGATCTCCGCGACTTCAGCCACCAAAGCCGAAATATCAGCATCCTTAAGATTAACCTTCCAGGACGGGGCAGCCTGCACCGTATATATACTCAGCATCGCCAACAAGGCAACCCATAATCCACGTAACTTCTTCATGAAGCATCCTGCAGTACAGGCCCAAACGGGCAGCCTATTGATAATATCAACTTCACATTCATTGCTTATCTGGACGCGACGGCAAAATCAGCGCAGGATCTTTGCTGATACGCAAAACCTCCAGATGCCCATCCGATCTACGAATCTGTATCATCCGTTCTCCCACAGCTACCACGGTTCCTCCACCCACATCATCTCCTGTATGATACATACGCGGCTGGACCTGACCCACGGCCTGGACCATGGCTGAACTAGAATCAGCCCCCAAACTTAAAAAAACTCCCCGCAAAACCAAGGGAAGTGCTGTTTCTACTTGGTTGCCGGCTCCTTGAACAGCATGACTTTGTCCAAACCAGTGCAATGCCAATAAATCCTGTAAATCGTGATCATCATGGGCTACGGGACGGACCATAGCTAACAATTCATGGCGAGGATTAAGATGATGACTCAGGCGTAACCCCAGATGCACCACCGTCATAGCTAGCACCGTCACCGACAGGATAGCTGCCGGCAATATCAATCGTTGTGACCAATTCTCCATCGGGTAAGTCATAAGCTACCCTGCATATGAACATCAATACGGTCTGGGGTCCAAGCCCGCCCCTGATACAAGGGAGACAGGGCCAGCAAACGTTGCGCCAACTCAACCTTAAATATTTGCCCAGGCTGTAAAATCACTCGTCCCAGTAACAAACCTGAAGTCTCGCTGAGACGCCATGCCAATCCATCTGCCGAAGAGTGCGGCACCAGAGTAACAGCAGGTAACTGTAAACTATAGTGTTGACCCTGCAAATTCACTGCTGTCAGCCCGCCAGCATAGGTTAATAAACCCGACAGATGCCAGCGACCCGGATCCTTGAAATCACCTTGCCCCTGTAGTGAATCAATTTTTACCGGCGCAGCCAGACTGAGCCCTTGAACTTGCTTCATCAGCAAACTTGCTGGCAACCATGCTGATGCACGATCCAACTTCCATCCGTGCCAACCTAATTGCAAATCTATTTTACCCATTTGACCCTGCACCATAAACCTGAAATGGCATCCCATCATGCCTGTCCACTGCGGATGACAGTCCCATACCATCGGCATGGTCATATCGGCATCATCCAATATAAGGCTACCAGACCACACCGTCCCTCCTGTAACTCGCATGGGCAACTGCAGATGACGGGCCACAGGATTAATGACCCATTCTGCTGGACATTGCCAAATCAGGGCCATCATGGCTACAACCATGCCCCATAAGGATAAACGCCACCAGGGAAGACTAGGTAAAGATGAACTCGATGACATGCATGATTCCGGCATTGCACAATGGAAAGTCTACTTTATAATCGCCGCCAACCCGAAAGCCAACTTCTCTTAAAGGAGACGAACTCTATGAGGCGCATAATACCCCTATTAGTTGTCATGCTGCCACTGGCAGCTCACGCTATGGAAACCGTCTATCAGGATCAGGTGGATCCACCTGCAGAAGGCGGCAGTGGACAAGCCGAAGCAGCTCTTGATGGGCGCAGCGGCAACAGCTCAGACCATGAATTTACCGCCGGAGGCCGTGTCGATTACCGCGCCCATACTACCACCATGTCAATCACGGGTGATTACACCCGCCTTAATGCCAATGGCATCAAGGCGGTAGATACAGGTTGGGCCGATGCACACTATATCGATGAATTTCAACATGGCCTAGCTGCTGAGGCCTACATGGACTACTTGCAGGATGATATGCGCCAGCTCGCCAACCGTACTCAAGTAGGTGCCGGTGCCCGCTTTACCCTAGACTACGAACATCAAGAACGCGCCCTTTACTTAAGTGTTGATGGTTTACATGAGTGGCAAAGCCAGGCCAATGTCAGTAATGATTATTGGCGCGCCAATACAGCCATCAACTATATGCGTCAGATCAGTCCGCAGGCTCATATCCTGGCTAGCTTGCAATATCAGCCCAGACTATCGCAATGGAGCAATTATCTGATCAACGATGTTCTTGAGCTTGGGGTCGATATCACTTCATCACTGAGCCTGCAACTGGGGCTACGTCACGAATATGACAACATCGTACCCACAGGTATGGGCATCAAACATAACGATACCGTTTACGAAACTGCACTGCGATTACGCTACTGATTGCATCGCCTGATCATTTAGCTGATCGATCACGCCGCCAACAGATGAAGCGCCCGGCATCACTGCCGCAGAGCGCTTCTGCCACAGCCAACACATCAAAACCTGGCAAGTTCTGCAACTTAGCCAGCATCTGCTGCTCACCTTCTATTCCAAACGGAATGCGACACCGTCTTACCCCTAAACCTTGCAAGCGCCATACCAAAGAACGCCCCTCTTCCTCCATGGCTGCTTCAATAACCACCCACTGCAACTGATCCCAGCGTATAAAATCATGACCGCCTACCCCATCAACGCTAATTTTCAGGTCATCCACCGTGACCCTCGACACGTCTTCTTGGGCATCCCTACTCATGTCCGGATGCAACATTTAAATCTCCCCGTGCCAGCTATTACCCATATTTTCTGCCCCGTTCAATTGCCGTAGGAAGCAGTTTTTACATTTTCAATCTTACTATCAGGTCTCAATCCCATCGTCCATGCCCGCCATACACCAACATCTTTTCCAGAATGTTTTATCCACGCATGCATCTACCGTCATGCCATGCTAATGGCCCAACAAAAACATGCCGTTATGAATTTGGCTTGCATCAGCATCACAGGGAATACTCTGAACCGCCTGCTCCTGTCCCATCGTACCCGGGCACTGGCACTGGCATTGGCATGCCTGATTTTCATGGTCGGTAACCGCATCAGTGCCTGGAAACTACCTCTCTTTTATTTAAGCATACACTGGATTTTTTTCCTGCATTTTCTGGCCATCATCCACAGCAGTTACTTCAGTGCAGGCATAACAATGCTAACCGTCGTGCCCTTTTTGGAGCATAAGTGAGTGCTATAACATGAATACGTGGTAAACATTTAACTAGCGTTGGTGCACTTCAAGATAAAAAAACGAAGGAATTATCGCGAATAATGATTGACACAACGGCGCTTTGATCAAGCTCTCAGAGTCATTTAACGCCACCCCATAGCGCAAACTCCGCCTCCAGGCAAGCCAAACCTGTTGCAGAATGGCTTGCCCGATTTTTATTGCCTGCTGACTTATCCTTCCAAAGCCTGAACCTCTGCTTCCATGGCCCGATCATGGGACTCACTATGCTCAGCAGCCAGCATCAGATAAATAGCAGGTACCACATACAGGGTAAACAAAGTACCGATGGCTATACCACTGGCGATCACCAGACCCATGTTATAGCGTCCCACCGCCCCGGCACCTGTCGCCAAAATCAGGGGAGTAACGCCCACGACCATAGAGGCCGATGTCATAAGAATAGGCCGTAATCTGATACCCGCCGCTTCCGCAATAGCCTGCATTTTACTCATACCCTGCTTTTGCAGCTGATTGGCAAATTCCACGATGAGAATTCCATGTTTGCTAATCAACCCGATCAAGGTCACTAAGCCCACTTCCGAGTAAATATTCAAACTAGCGCCATGCCATCCCAAGAAGATGAATATCATGGCACCGCAAATGGATAGCGGCACGCTGACCAACACGATCAAAGGATCTCTAAAACTTTCAAACTGGGCAGCCAGTGCCAGAAAGATAATGATCAGGGCAAATACAAACGTCCAAATTAAGGCACTGTTTTCCTGCACATATTGGCGAGACTGTCCACCGTAATCAACCGTATATCCTTGCGGTAATTTTGCGGACAGGCGTTGCAAAGAAGCCAGGGCATCCCCCATGCTGACCCCCGGCATGGCCACACCCGAGAACGTCGCAGAATTAAGCTGCTGAAAGTGATTCAGGGTCTCGGGGATCACTTGCATGCGCAAATGAACCAGTGTCGACAGTTGCACAATCTGTCCATCAGGAGCCGTCAGACTATAATCAAGCAATTGGGTTGGATTTTGCCGCTGTACACGATCCATTTGCGGAATGACTTTATACGAACGCCCATCAAGATTAAAATAGTTGACGTACCCGGCACTCAAGGCCGCTTGCAAGGCATTACCCACATCACGCATATTCAAGCCGAGTTGTGCTACCCGCGCCCTATTAACTTCAATATCCACCGAAGGCTTGTCATATTTCAAGTCATCATCGAGAAACATAAACTGATGCGTCGCTAAGGCCTGTTTCATGAAATCCCCAGCCACTTGATTCATTCGTCCATAATCATCTGTACTCTGAATTACAAACTGAACAGGTAGACCACCTCCGCCCCCAGGCAAGGACGGACGCTGAAATGCCACAGCCTTGACTCCTACCAACTGCGAGAGCTGGTGCTGAATCAGCGGCTGAATATCATTGGTTGTACGCTGACGCTGATCCCAGGGTTTAAACACCATGCCGGCAATGCCACTGTTGAGGCCAGAGACTCCGGTCAACTGAAAGACATGTGCTGTTTCTTGGTAACCTGTAAAAATACCATCAATCTGGTGAGCGGCTTCCATGGACTGCTTTAAGGTAGCGTTGGGTGCTCCCGTCGCCATGGTAATGATAACGCCTTCATCTTCCTGAGGAGCCAGTTCCTTTTTCGACATCATGAATAATACCGCCATCAACATCACCACCAGTATGGCGAAGACGCTGACCACCGGCAGCGATGTCAGCGATACTTGCAGACTACGGGCATAGCGCTGACGTAGTCGCTCAAATAAACTATCCAGATAGTTGGCCAGCCCTCCTTCACTTTCCTGAT
>JABEVH010000307.1 GCA_013043915.1 Pseudomonadales bacterium | reverse complement strand
TATCAGGGTCGGTCAATGTCACCGTGAACGCCGGTGTCAAATCATAATAGATAGCCTTATCGGGTAATTTTGGCTCTGCTTTTGACGATGCATGATGCCCTAAAAACCACCACACGGCTCCACCGGCAACGGCCATCGATAGCAGCACAGCGACCGCGATAATCATCACCATCTTCATCGCACCGTTGCCAGCTTTAGGAGCCACCTCCGTCGCTTCAGAAGCAGCCTTCTCATCTTTCTTAGGTTCTTTTGCCATCGTAAATTCCCCGTCAATAGCCTGCTTCAAAGCTACAACCGTAACACATGCAAAAGCCATGCCACAATAAAATCAAAACATTCAGAGCCCATAGCGCCTTAACCTTGCCTGCGAAGGAATGCATAACGACAACTGCTTGACGTTCCTGGGCCATACAGCGCCAGTCGAATGACACCCCTTACGCGTACAAGTCTAGTAGGGATTGTGAATTCAGCGAGCTTGCAGCGTGAGCTAAAGGAGTAATTTTTGCAGAATCCATCGTAGAGCCTGAGGGTGCCTGCGTAGAATGTAACCACTCATCCCGAGTGGGAGCCTGCTGCCCCTGACCCTGACCCTGTCCACCGCTCAAACTGGTCTGTAACTGCATACCCTGAGCAGCAAAACTATCATGCAACGCACCCATGGACTGCGCCAGCACTTCATGCGTACTGGCATGACTAACCATCATGGATACCGATACCTGATTATGGGATTGCATACGAATTTCTACAGCAATAGGACCTAACTCAGGAGGACTGACATGCAAACGAGCGGTTTGTACCTGCTGACCGGCCAAAATCAGTAAGTGCTGTCCTAGAGCACTAGAAAACTGAGAATCCAGCACAGGGGTCTGAACATGAACATCCGTTGCCTGAACATTGTGTACTAGCGCGTTAGTTACCGGCGCCTGACTTGAGCCCAAACCCACCACCATGCTATCTGATGAGGCTGTAGCCGATTGATGATCAGATGCCAGGGGCTTCGTCACCGGGACTAAACTGGCTGCTTTAGCTATAGACGCCACCGCTACCGAAGCACCTGATTGCTGTGCGGCATCTACCTGAGCCGCCAAATTCTGCTTGCCGTTTGCGCTATGGCCATGTGATGAACTGGCAGGCGGCAAGGAGCCAGTGGACACGGCCAGTGGCGCTGCCGGCAATGGCATAACACTGGGGGGTATCCATCCGGCACCTGGCGTATTGCTCGTTGACCCCTCCGCTTTTTTGTTGGCTTTTAGCGATTTATCCTGTCCTGTCGATTGATGATTAGTGGTTATAGCCACATGGCTAGGCTGTTCAGGCATGGGCAACAACATGGATGTATCTACTTGACTTGGCTCGTGAGCTACAGGTTGTTGAACTACAACCACAGGTTGTTGAACTACAACCACAGGTTGTTGAACTACAGAGCCCCCTGCTTTCAGGCTGGGCGCGGTTGATTCTATGCCAGCTGCCTTAAGAGACATGAGCTTGCTCTTTGAAGGTTCTAAGACTGGGTTGTTCTGACTCTCAGGCTGAGGTAGCGGCAAGTTTGTGCCTCCTCGGTCAGTTCCTGCCGTCCCAACGCCTTGCGGCGATGACAGGGCAGGGGCAGATTTAAGGTCAGAGACGACCTGCTGTATCACTGCAGAGAAATCGCCCGATCCCGTGCTTGCAGCGGATCCCGCTGCTGCTTGGCTGGAGGCTGTGCTTTTGGAGGCACTTAGCGCTGTACCCTTCGACGCATGATGAGTAGTTGACAGTGTTTTTGGAGGCAGGAGGGTAGTCATAACAGCGGCATCCACATACAAGGTTATGAACTGTAAAGCAAGATAAATGCCAATTACCCAGAACTACACTCGCAAGCGGTTAACCGACTCAACAACTTGTTCATACTCACGCGTCAAGGCGACAAGAAACTCCTGAGCATCAGGCTGCTGACCTTGAACCAGGGCATCCTCCAGCATACGACAAACTTCACTTAAGCGACGAGCACCCACATTAACACTCGAACCCTTGAAACTATGGGCTGCTTTGCGTAAGGCTTCAGCATCACCTGAATCTATCGCCTGCCGTACGCTGTCCATGCGAACATCAGCATCCGTCATAAAGGTCTGTAGCAAGTCATCAAAATCCTCGCCCATAATATCGCGCAGGCTGGAGATGGTCATTTCATCAAAAACAGGCAGAGTTGCCAGGGTTCCCCAAGTGACATTCATTCCCATCGGTACTCCGCACATACATGATTGCCCTTGCCTCGATACTCAAATGAGGCACAGAGAGAACGTACCAAGGGCAAACCACGACCACAATACCCCTCGGCATGCGGAGCAAAGGTTGCTGCCTGGTAATCAAAACCGGGACCTGAGTCCTCTACTTCTATAAAAAGCACACCACCTACCTCACTGGGCTCATGCGCCAATCTAAAACATATTTTAGCCTTATTCAGCTGTTGTAATCGCTCTGTACGTAAGCGGTAATACTCTGCAAAACCATCTGGTGTACGCTTCAATCCTGAATCGAGCCGCAACACACCATGATCCAGTGCATTGGAGTATAACTCAGCCAATAACGTATAAACCTGACTGGCCCTACGTTTAAGTCCCGGCGCCTCCATGATCATATGTGTCAATAAGGGCAACGGATCAAAGTGTATCAGGGATGAGTCTTTAAGTTCAAAATCCATACGCCAATGACTGGCCCCCAGATTCTTAGCCGTCCCTACAGCCACATCATCCATATCCGGAAGCTCCTTCTCTTCCAGCATGGCGATTTCCAGCAGGGTATGATCATCGCTTTGCTGCTGTTGCCCCGAAAAGGACTGAACGGATCTAACGATACCATCAAAGATATGCTGTCCATCAACACGGGAGAAAACCTCAAGCAAACGGTCTTCGCCGAACATCTCCCCCGCCATATTATTGGTCTCTGGAATACCATCTGACCACAGGTAAACTACATCATCCGGATCCATCTCAATAAAGTAAGGGTCATAACGGAACCTGTCTGGCCCCAGGACACCCAGAGCGAGATGGTGAGATACCAATCGTTTAATCTCCTTGGTACGCCGGTTAAAAATAACATTATCAGGCATGCCTCCGGTCCAGACTTCTATCGTGCGGTTACGAAAACTGAGATCAAGGAGGTTGGCACAACAAAAAATACCCACCGGCAAAATAGACTTGAGCTTGCGGTTAATCTCAGCGGCGATATCACGTAAAGAGAACCCCTTGCTGGTCATACCGTAGAAGATTTCAGACAGTGGCATAGTACCGATAGCTGCAGGCAAACCATGACCGGTAAAATCACCTAAAAATATCGACAAACCTCCAGATGGCTGTCTGGCTACCAGCATGACATCGCCATTGAACACCGACATGGGAGAAATCAAGTAGCGGATATTCGGCAAGTCTAAGGCGCCATGATGTGCAATGCTATCAAACACCGCTTTCGCAACCGCTTGCTCACGTACCAGATGTTCACGCTGGGCCTGAACCTGGGCATGCAACGTGCGCATACGAGCAAATGCCTGAATCTTGGCCTGTAGAATGACACGGTTATAGGGCTTAGAGAGGAAGTCATCACCGCCAGCATCCAGACAATCAGCCAACTGATCGGCATCGGTCAGCGATGTTAGAAAAATGACGGGAACCAGCTCCTCCCCAGCTTGCTGCTTGATGATCCAAGCAGCCTGCTGCCCATCCATATTGGGCATGAACACATCCATTAAAACGATATCAGGGCGCGAACTTGCAAAAAGCTGCACAGCCTGCTGTCCATCTTCCGCTTCGATGACATCATGCCCCAAGCGACGCACAATAGCTCTCAGTATCATACGATCACTGGCATTATCATCAGCAATCAGCACACTCAGCCGCTCGGTCATGCCCCACCTTTTTGCCCAACAAGATGCCCAACCACACGCTGCCTCAGTGAGTTACTGAATAAAAAACAGCTGCTCAAAATTGGAAATAGTCAGAATTTTACGAACATCAGGGTTACAGTTGACAATACGAACCTGAGAATGGTCTCCGCCGGCATGATCACGCAATAGCAACAACATTCCCAAGGCAGAGCTATCCAGATAAGTTGCCTCACGTAAATCCACCACAAACTCCGAAGCGCCCGCCGGGGCGCTTTCATACGCCGCACGGAACTCCTGATGCGTACTGAAATCGAACCGCCCCTTAACCTTAATGGTCAACTGTTTACCATCGGATGCTGCGGATACCGAAACACTCATGAGCTTCTCCTTGTCATAACTACTTCAGAATAGTTCAACTTCCCCAGATGTCATATTTTGAGCACGAACCACTGAATTTGATCCCTGCACCAGATGAACACGACTCTCCACCAATTTAGCCAGCCAATCTTTTAGGTCAGACATGGATATCTCTTGATTACGCATCTTCAGCAGTTGCTTTTCACTATGATCAAGCTCCTGTCGTAGCATCACCTGAGACTCACGTATCTCCTGCAGGAGTTGACGAATGATATCCTCTACCTGTAAACCACGCACCGCTTCCTGAATTGCCTGATGCATCGTCCCACCGGAGGACTGCACCTCTTGCAGACCCTGACCTAGCCAATCGTTCATGGCTTTGAGTTTTTCCAGCATGCTATCTAGTTCGCCCCGGGCCGAAAGCGCGCGCGTCATATCCATGGAAGCCAAATCACTGACAATATTTCTGGCCTCGTTAACCACATTCATCGCATCAAAAACTGTGCTTCCAATCTGGTCGCTAAACCGCTTTGAACTTCGACTTAAATTACGTACCTCATCAGCCACTACGGCAAAACCTCGTCCTGATTCACCCGCACGCGCCGCCTCAATAGCCGCATTAAGTGCCAGTAGATTAGTTTGATCCGAGATATAGCGCACATCCTTGACCAAGGTGGCAATCTTGTCCATTTGCTTCGACATATCATCAATTTTCTGCACCGTCACCAAGCTCTGCTGCGCCACACGGATAACAATCTGTGAGTAGAAATTCATGACTTCTCGCGTGTTATGCACAAAGGTCATCAAATTAAGCGAGTTAGCACTTTGGGCTTTTGTCTCCCCATCTTCATTCTGTTGCAGGGACAAACTTGTCATGACCTGGCGTATACGCTGTCCCTGATCATCGTTGGTTTGGTTGACCAGAAAAAAGGAGTGAGCAATTTTAGATAAGGCGTCATGAATCAACTGCGTCGCCTGCTCCAGACGAGCTTCAGATATTTTGATCTGGGTCTGAATCAGAACCGTTTGTTCCCGCTGCAAATCCACACAGAGTTTCATCATTTCAGCATCTGTCTGCTTCTGATGTTGTATCTGCCGCTGCCCATGCTCGATCTCATTCCGACAGCGGTACCACCCGAGTCCGACCACGAACAAGCCCATCACAGCCAGTCCGACAACCAGTGATGTATGGTTTAGCATGCAAGACACAGCAGCAGCTACCAGGATAACCATCAGACTTAGTGCTTCCCAGATACCTGTATATGTCGAAACCTCATGGTCTTGTTCGACCCTATCCTGTCTCATCAACCTCTACTCCCCGCAAAACCCAACATCAGAATGAAACCTATATGCCGAAATTGGTTATGCATCATCGCCCCAGGGCTACCAGCAAATTCTGTGCAATCTTAGACAAAGGCAGCTCCTTGACTGCAGCCCCCAAAGCGGCAGCAGCCCCAGGCATCCCCCAGACGACCGAAGTAGCCTCATCCTGAATCACTGTATGAGCACCTGCCTCTCGCAGCTGTAATAAACCTTTAGCACCATCATGACCCATGCCCGTCAACAAAGCCGCTCGGCAACAGCTGGCGTAGGGAACCAGCGAAGCGAACAACACATCCACGGAGGGACGATGGCGATTCACCTTATCAAACTGGCTTACTTTAGCCTTCCATGCTCCCGGTTTACCTACGATCTGAAGATGAAAATCTCCAGGAGCCAAGTAGGCATGCCCCGGCAGGATAGCCATGCCATCCTCGGCTTCATGCACTTGAATTTTACAGGTACGATCCAGCCTATGGGCATAGCTGGTGCTAAATACCGGAGGAATATGTTGAGCCATCACGACTGCAGGCGCTTCTGGAGGAAAACGTTGCAGCACCACCGATAAAGCTTCAGTGCCTCCCGTCGATGCACCCAGAGCAATGATGGAGTTAGCTGCATGACCGGTATAACTTAAGGCATGATCTTGACCTGTTGTACGCACTGGCTCATGCCAGATGGAACCCGCAGCCATACGTATCTTGCGGCACAGCTCCTCACCCACCTGCTGCCAGTCTGCAGAGGCCGACATCGGCTTGGTAATAAAATCAACAGCACCCAAGGCCATCGCCTGCAAGGTGACATCAGCCCCCCGTTCGGTCAGTGTCGACACCATAATGACCGGCATGGGTCGCAAGCGCATGAGATTGCCCAGAAAACTCAAGCCATCCATACGAGGCATCTCAACATCCAGGGTCAGGACATCCGGAGACAACGCCTTGATTAAATCGCGAGCTTCATACGGATCAGCGGCTTCCCCCACCACCTTTAAATCATCCGTAGCTTCAAGTATCGAGACGATGATGCGGCGCATCAATGCTGAATCGTCCACCACCAGAACACGCACCGTCATGAAGCACCACCAAACAGCTCAACCGTTCCCTTATCAACCGTTTGCAAGAGCTGATGCCGATAACGTACTTCACGCTCAGCCACCGTCTGATTGCGCAGCATTTCCAGTTTACGTAGGCGCACTTTGCCGGTGTCGGCAAAAAACTGCAATTTGCGTGGATAAATATCACCCGTATCCTGGGCGACTACAGACAACTTTTCCAGAGCCAAGTAGGATTCGACAAACTCCACATTGCGGCGGCCTATATCGATCATGTCCATACCGTTCAAAACACGCCCACCACCAAAGATTTTGACCTCAAGATCATTGCGTTGTGCTCCCGCTTTTAGCAGTTCATTGATCAGCATTTCCATAGCCCAGCTACCATAACGCGCTGAACGACTCAGAGGAGACAGATCCGACTCATTCGGCTGCACGGGCAACATAAAATGGTTCATGCCCGCGATACCTCGTTTACGATCACGTATGCAGGCAGACACACAGGACCCCAATACCGTAACAATCACTTCAGGTAGCTGGGTCACGTAAAACTCCCCCGGCAGGATCTTGGCCATAGTTTTTCCATGATCACGATCCAGAAAGCGATTGATATGCTCATACCCGGGCAAACAAGCTGACATCCCTGCCGTCTGGACCATCACCTAAAATCTCTTGCGATACATGGTTCGGCCCAAACTTTCAAATCGATCTGTAATTCCATGCAAAGTCTCTGAATGTCCTATGCACAGATAGCCCCCCACGGCCATCAGGGAAGCAAAGCGGTCAAACAGTTGCCGCTGTGTCTCTTTGCTGAAATAAATCACCACATTGCGGCAAAAAATAAGGTCAAATGGACCACTCATCGGCCATTCATGCAGCAGATTCAACTGGCGAAAGCTTACCCAGGCCGAAACACGGGGATCTATCTGCAGCATTTCTTCCCGTTCCGTCCTGACAAAGTGCCGCTGCTGCAAGTCTTGAGGCAAACCTTGAATTTTCTCGCGGTGATACAGCCCAGCGGTGGCATGTGCCAGCACATTCGAATCGACATCCGTGGCTAAAATCTTGGCATCCCAACCCTTAAATAAGCCACTGTCCAACAAAGTCATAGCCAGAGAGTAGGGCTCTTCTCCGGTAGAACATCCTGCTGACCAGACTCTCAAACTTCGGCGCTGGGCATTTTGTTTAACCAGCTCTGGCAGCAGGGTAGTCCGCATGGCTTCAAAATGATGACCTTCACGAAAAAACGATGTCAAGTTAGTCGTAATGGCATTGACGAAATGTGTCATTTCCTGGTGCTTGTTTTTATCCAGAAAATTGCAATAGTCAGCAAAGTCCTTAAGACCCAAGCTACGTATGCGTCGCACCAGGCGGCTATAAACCATCTCACGCTTGGCATCCGATAATTCAATACCGGTCTCCTTGCCAGCCAGCTTACGCAAGAACTGATAATCATCTTCCGTCATCGGAAACTCGCGTGAACGAAAATTCTCGTTGCTAGAACTCATCCCATTCCTCTGACTGTGACTTAAGACCGGTACGAACCTGGGGAACCGCCTCAACCTTAGGTATATTGATCACTCGATGCGACTCGCCCCCTTCTTCCAGCTTAAAGAATTGAACAACGGTAAGCATATTGTGCGCCTGCTCACTCATGGACTCACCCGCGGCAGCAGCCTCTTCCACCAGCGCAGCATTCTGCTGCGTCATTTGATCCATTTGTGATACCGCCACATTGACCTGCTCTATGCCCAAACTCTGTTCCTGAGCAGCACTGGCGATATCGCTGATCATCGATGAAACACGTTCAACTGCCGACACAATTTCTGTCAACGTCGTGCCTGAAGCATTGACCAGTTCAGAGCCGTCTTCCACCTTGGTAACGCTATCGCGTATCAGTTCCTTGATTTCCTTGGCTGCAGCCGCTGAACGTTGTGCCAGGTTACGCACTTCTCCGGCCACTACAGCAAACCCTCGCCCTTGCTCCCCAGCACGCGCCGCTTCTACAGCAGCATTTAAAGCCAGCAAATTAGTCTGGAAAGCGATTTCATCGATAACCCCGATGATATCGGCAATACGTCTACTGGCCGCATTAATACCCTCCATAGCGGTGACCGCTCGGGTGACCACCTGGCCTGCAGCTTGAGCCTTACTGCGTGTCGTTGTCGCCAGTTCATTGACCTTACCTGCATTCTCTGCTGTCTGCCGCACCACCGAGGTCATTTCCTCCATGCTGGAGGCAGTTTCTTCAAGGCTTGAAGCCTGTTCCTCGGTACGCTGACTGAGATCCTGGTTACCTTGGGCAATTTCTGTGGCACCGCGAGCCACTTCCCTAGCCGCATCTCGAATTTGTACGATGACGTTACTTAGTTGATCCACGGTGCGGTTGGTATCTTCTCGCAGTTGAGCAAAGACACCTTGATATTCGGCGTGTATACGCTGATCAAGCTGACCCTGCGCCAGCGCTTGCAGAACGCGGGCAGCATCGCTGATCACTCCCTCCACAATACTGACCATGCTATTGATACCCTGAGCTACTAACGCGAAGAATCCCTGCTTGCCCGCCTCATCAATACGTGCGGTAAGGTCCCCAACCAGAATAGCCTGCAGGACTTCATTGATTTCCTGCTCAACGATCACTTCCTGGGTACGATCCACCCATTCCACCACATAGCCCAGGATTTTACCGGCCACGTCACGAATGGGATTTAAGGTCAGGCTAAAATGCAAGGAAGCCATGCGAATAGACGCATTGAAAGTACCCTGCACACTCTTTAACAAATGACGCTGATGCGAGGGATTCTTGTGGAAGATATCGATATTTGAGCCAACCACAGTATCGATATTGAAATTAGGCAAATCCTTGCGTATCTCATCGCCACGTTCAGTGAATACCTTTTTAAAGGAAGAATTCACATAAATGATCTGGCCCTCAGCATCCGCAATAATGACATTCGTCGACGTCGCATCCAAGGCAGATACAATACGCGTTGTATGCTGTAAGGTGAGCTGATCGCGGTCAATCCGTGAGCGCAAATCACCCTGCATTAGAGCCAAAGCCTGATTGATATGACCAATTTCATCAAGCTGGCTTTGATCAATATTTCCATCAAGATCACCCCGGGCGATCTTCTCAATAAATGCCACAGTATCTGTTAACGGTCGCCTTAACCCTTTGAACAAAAGTCCAACGATGCCCATACCTGACAGGATGATCAGGATTAAACCGCCCACGATGACTGCACTGCGCACCCAGTCAACCAAGGCAAATATCTCATGATCCGGCTGACTGACCAGCAGCACCCAGGGCATGACACCCAGGTGCTGAAAAGCCACTTCATGCCCGCCTTCGGCATCATCATAATGTGCCTGCCCTGCATCGGAGGCCAACAGGGTATGTGCCAAGGGAGTCAGTTCACTATCCTGCAGGAGGTTCTTGCCATCCTGACCAGAAAAATGCAAAGCCATGCCCTGATCTTCACCGGTATCGACCACGATCCCCACAAATCCGTCATGTCCCACAGCCATTTTTGACACACCAGAGAGCAGATCCTGCAAGGCTTCTTGCACATCCTGGCCCTCATACAACGCGCCGATGACCCGCCCCTGTTGATCGCGGATTGGCTCATAGTCCGCCATGATCTGGTGACCCAGAACGGGAACCACCCCCACATGGTTTTGGCCCTGCATCAAGGACTGGTAAGCTGGGCTGTCATGTGCCAGCAAGGTACCCTCTGCTCTTTGTCCATCAGCTGCCTTAACGGTGGTTGCCCAGCGCCTGAACTCATCACCCTGGCGAATAAAAAGCGTTGCCGATAACCCTCCATGTACACTAAACCTATCCAATCTTGTATCGACTTCGCTACTCGTCAAGGCCTGACCACCGTTAAACATATGACCCGACGTATCGACGCTCCATGATCCCGGAAAATATCCCGCCAAGGCTTGGTTAAGTAGTTGGGAATTTTTCTCGAGGTTCTGCAGATAGGACTGCATGGACGAACCTAAACGAGCTACATTTTGCTGACTACTTGTAATTTGCTCCTCTGCCATGCGCAGCCTGGTTACATGCAGCATATAACCAAACACCAGCAACATAGATACGCCTTGTATCAATACGATGAGCGCGGCTACACGCCATGTCAGCGATTCACGAAACCATTTCATGACAACCTTCCTGCAGGTTCATTTATAAAGTTACATCCTGACTTTCGGCAGTTTTTGCATGCAGTACAGATAAGTCCGTGCCGGCAATAACAAAAGCCTTGTCACTATTAAGCAGCGTATCGACATCCAGCAAAACCACCATACGTTCCTGCACACTGATCAGGCCACGGATATAACCCACATCCACGTTATGCCCAAGATCAGGAGCCGGACGCAACTGTTCCGGGCGCACGTCATAGACATCCGAGACCGCATCGACCACGATACCCATGATGCGTTCACCCTGCTCGGCCTGCACACGTAATACAATGACGACGGTCACCGGAGAGATTTCCAAAGCAGGCAAACCAAAACGCAAGCGCAAATCGATAATGGGCACGATAATACCGCGAAGATTGATCACCCCGCGTACATGCTCAGGGGCATTGGGAATCAGGGTAGGGTGATCCCAGCCACGTATTTCCTGCACACTGAGAATATCCACGCCGTATTCTTCGGTAGCCATCATAAAGGTGAGATATTGTTGGATCTGGGCGACAGAATCGCCGGCATTCTCATCAGCCATGTGTTGGTAACTCCTCGCCAGCATGCGCTAAAGATTTTACTCGCTGTTGATGCGCTGCCAGATTACCTGCCATACCCACGACGGCAGAAACATCAATAATCAGGGACACCCTCCCATCACCTAAAATGGTTGCTCCAGATATACCGGGCACATGCTGGTAATGGGTTTCTAACGATTTAATAACAACCTGCTGTTGTTCCAGCAAGGCATCAACGAGCAAAGCAACACGTTCCTGTCCCGATTCGACAATCACCAGAATAGAATCCTTAGGAACCTCTTTTGAACCCTTGCGATTAATTCGAAAAATGTCTTCCAGCCTGACCACCGGGATATAGTCACCGCGAAGCGCATAAACCGAGGTTCCTCCTGCCACATGCCCTATGGCTGTCTCGTCCAGAGAAATCGACTCCAACATAGAAACCATGGGCAAGACAAAGACCTGATCGGCCAGTTGCACCAACTGCCCCTCAAGTATAGCCAGGGTCAGTGGCAGCCTTATTGTAAAAGTAGAACCTTGTCCTGCCCGTGTACTGACGTGAACGGAGCCCTTGAGAGCTAGCACGTTGCTGCGAACCACATCCATGCCTACCCCACGACCAGACAAGTCCGAGACCTTGTCAGCCGTTGAGAACCCCGGAGCAAAAATAAGGTCATGGATTTCTCGCTCAGACAATACGGCATCAGCAGCAATCAGTCCTTTTTCCACGGCCTTGGCTCGTATTCTGTCAACGTTTAAGCCTCGGCCGTCATCGCGCACTTCAATGATGATATGACCGCTCTGATGATAGGCATCCAACGTCAAGGTACCTGTCGCTGATTTACCCGCATGGGTTCGTTCTTCCGGAGGTTCCAGGCCATGGTCCATGGCATTGCGCACCAGATGCGTCAAGGGATCGCCGATCTTTTCCAGCACGGTCTTGTCCAGCTCGGTATTTTCACCGTGCATGACCAGACGTATGGATTTACCCAGTTGCGATGCCGTATCTCGCACCAACCGGGGAAACCTTGAGAAGGCAAAACTGATGGGAAGCATGCGTATCCGCATGACATTTTCCTGCAACATGCGGGTATGCTGGGCCATCTGAGCCAAGCCATCGAGCAAGCGATCAATACGACGCATATCAAAATGCTCACCGATCTGATTAAGCATGGATTGGGTAATCACCAACTCACCGACAAGATTGACCAAGGCATCAATCTTGTCCAGTCCCACACGAATGGAGGCTGATTCCTTATCTCGCGGCCGTTCTATCCGATTGACGACTTCCGCCTCTATAGCATGTACGGGCTCATGCTCAGCAGCTTGATGACGGATAACTTCCTGCTCCCTCGGCAAGGAAACGATGCTGAGTTCACAATCATCAACTATCCATTCAAACGGCTCTGCCAGGATAGAAGCATTCAGACCTACCCCTGAAACGCGTAACGTCCAGGCCAGATAATTAAGCTCTGAATCCAATGATGTCCATTCAGGTAAACGTCCAGTATCCACATGAACTTCCCAAGTAAGCACGCGCTCGCGAAGATCACGGAAGATTCTTAAAACATCATTACCTGTCTGCAAGACCTGGAGCTGAGGATGAAACTTTATTTCCCAGATGAGGCTATCGCCATGCACCGGCTCTACGGCCTGATCGGTCCCGACTGCCTGTGTAGAACGCTCATGCAGAATATTTTCACATTCCTGGCGCAATCGATCAGCATCCTGCATATCCAGGGGCTGACCTTCTCGTTTGCTGGCCAGCAAGGTACGCAAAACATCTACAGCCTGCAGCAAATGATTGACCAGTTCCGTCGTTAACGGGCGATGCCCTGAGCGAATCTCATCAAGCAGGGTTTCTTCGCCATGCGTCAGATCGGTGATTTCTTTCAGACCAAAGGTACCACTGCCCCCCTTCAGAGAATGCATGGCCCTAAAAATAGCATTAATGGCCTCAGCATCAGGAGAACTCAGATCAATCTCCAGAAGTGTGGATTCTACCAGTGCCAGACCCTCTTCACTTTCTTCGTAGAAAACACCGAGAAATTGGCTGAGATCCACCGACATGGTTTTAGCCCAGCACTTTTTTGACAGTTTGCAGAAGCTGATCAGGACTGAATGGCTTGACGATCCAGCCGGTAGCACCCGCCGCCTTACCTTCTGCTTTTTTGTCTGCTGAAGATTCTGTGGTCAGCATCAGCATGGGCACTAACCGGAAATTATCCAGAGTGCGTAATTTTTTAATTAGGCTGATACCATCCATTTTTGGCATGTTGACATCGGAAATCACCAGATCAAATCGCTGGCGCTGTGCTATTTCAAGTGCATTCATGCCATCAACGGCCTCGGTCACCTGATGCCCCGCCATCTTGAGCGTGAACGCCACCATTTGACGCATGGATGCTGAATCATCAACGGCCAATATAGTCGCCATACCTTACCCCCCCCCCTATATAACCTTATCCAACTCAACAAAACTGGACGGTGGTTCGCTCTCAATCAAGTGAACCAGCCCCAGCAACATCCACCCTTCACGAACATGCTCCGGCACAGATCGAATTATCAACTGATGGGATTGCATGTTGATCGTTTGCTTAAATGAAAACAAAAGTTGCGACACCGCCGTATCTACACGCTCAACGGCAGAAAAATCGATCAGTACATCCATACCCTGAACTAAGATATGGTCTAATTCCGCGCGCAAACCACCCACAGAACGTATATCTAGAATTCCCGACCACGTTACTTCCTGCATGGGCATGAATTGGTTGATCCTTCAATGATCATGACGAAAGTTTAGATGACATTTGCAGGATTACCATGATGAATCGATGATTTGACAACCGTAAATTCGGTCAAATACAGAACAAGATTTACAGCTTGGTTCTAGGTTCTACCGACGCAATACTAAACTCCTCATGCCGTACTCTGCTTGAACAAATGCATGGCAAGGAACATGGTAACAATAGCTATCAATGCCAGCCCCAAGTACTGGCTTATCAGGTCATGTACCGTGTACCCCTCCAAAAAAACAGCCCGAACTATGACCAGAAAATAGCGTAGCGGATTTATCAGGGTTAGATCCTGAATCCATAGCGGCATATTGGCCAGCGGCGTTGCAAACCCGGAGAGTATGATGGCGGGCACCATAAACATGAACATACCGAGCAAACCTTGTTGCTGGGTTTGTGCCAGTGATGAAATCATCAGGCCTATGCCGGTTCCAGCCAGCATGTAGAGCAGCAAACCTACCAGCAATGCCCAAAGACTCCCCGTAAATGGGATATGAAACCCCACAATAGCCACTGCACTGATAAACAAAGCCTCCAGCGTTCCAATCAGTAAAGCAGGTAAGGCCTTGCCTGCCAGAATTTCAAAAGGCTGCAGCGGTGTCATTAACAACTGATCAAAGGTTCCCATTTCACGCTCACGAGCGACCGACAATCCGGTGATGAGCAAGGTAATGACCAGAGTCAGCACAGCGACAATACCTGGCAATATGAACCAGCGTGATTCCAGATTGGGGTTGTACCAAGCCCTGACCAGCAGTTTTGCTGGAAAATCGGTGTGGCCATGTGTAGTCAGCCAGGCTTGGTTAAAATCCTGAATAATGAAACCGGCATCATTCATCACCAAGGCAGCCGTATTGGAATTTCGACCATCAACAATGATCTCTACCGGAGCATTACCGGGCCCTAGCAGACGCGCCTCAAACTGAGGCGCCACTCGCAGGATCATCATGGCTTTGCCTTCATCCACCCACGCTCGCGCTTGTTGTGGCGACTGCAGCGTAGCTACCCTATCAAACCAGGGATCACCGACAAAACGTGCTATCAACTGTCGGCTGGCAGGACTGTGGTCTTCATCGACGACCACCATGGCGATATGACGGATATCAAAGGTGGCTGCAAATCCAAAAACCAGCAGTTGAATCAGCGGTGGGCCTATGATGATAAAACGGCTGCGAGGGTCACGTAGCAGGGTCAACAGTTCTTTAATGGCAAGAGCCCATAGGCGTTGGAACATGATGGCTAGTCCAGGGTTTTGGGGTTTTTCAACCCAATCAATCCGAGCAACACCGCGGCCATGAGCAACAACGCTGCATCATTGACCCACAGTACCCTGGGGATATCTCCTGCCAAAAACAGGCTTTGTAAAATTGTGACAAAATAGCGCGCAGCGACCAGATGAGTCAGCAGGCGTACCAGGGCGGGCATGGACCGAATATCAAAGATAAAACCTGACAGGATAAAAGCCGGTAAATAAGTCACAATCACGGCGACCTGAGCTGCCACGAATTGATTGCGCGCCACACTGCTGATTAATAGCCCCATGCTCAGTGCGACCAACATGAACAAGGTCGATGAGATCACCAGCTGCAAGATACTTCCTACCAGAGGAACTTCAAACAACCAGCGCGCCATACTCACGGACAGCACCATGCCCCCCATACCCAGCACAAAATAGGGCAATAGTTTGCCGAGCAAGATCTCCCCCATAGTCACAGGAGTCGCCATTAAAGACTCCATAGTGCCACGTTCCCATTCACGGGCAACCACCAAAGCGGTGAGCAAGGCCCCAATAAGCGTCATGATAATCGCGACCAGGCCAGGCACCAGATAATTGCGACTACGCATCGCCGGATTAAACCAGATGTGAGTCTGTAACTCGACAGGTTGCACCTGTTTATGACCTGACCACCGTTGTTCCTGATTCAACCATGTTTGCCAAATGCCGTTCAGATAACCTTCAATCAAACGCGCGGTATTGGCATCGACGCCATTGACCGTCAAATCCATGGTGGGATGCCAGCTTGCTTGCCACTGCCGGCTAAAATCATCCCGAAGTACCAAGACCGCCTCAACCCTATGTTCTAGCAACCCCTGACTGGCTTCCTGTTGAGTGCGATAAGCTATGGGTAAAAAATAAGGTGATTGCTCCAGCCCGGCCACCAAGGCCTGGCTAACATGACTGGGATGCTCATCCACCACAGCCATACGGACATGATAGGCATCGAGGGATACCCCATACCCAAAAAGCAACAACAAGACCAGTGGCATGACAAAGGCTATACCTATGGCTGAAGGATCACGAATGACTTGTAAAGCCTCCTTGATCAGCAACCCCCTCAACCTGAGCAACTTCATGCAGACCTCCTGAATTCAGCTTCACGCGCGTGTATCAACCGCGCAAAGGCCTCATCCATGGAAGGCGTTTCATCACCCGTAGCGGCAAGGGCGCGCACTTCAGAAGGCGAACCTTGCGCCAGCACTTCCCCTTGCGACATCAGCAAGAGTCTATCGCAGTACTCGGCCTCATCCATGAAATGGGTCGTAACCAGCACGGTAACACCTTGACCTGCGAGCTGATTAATGCGCATCCAGAACTCACGGCGTGCCAGGGGATCGACACCTGAGGTAGGCTCATCCAGAAAAAGAATTTGCGGTTCATGCATAAGCGCACACCCCAGGCTTAAACGTTGTTTAAACCCCAAGGGTAATAATCCGGCATTTTGTTTAGCATAAGCGCCCAAATCCAGAGACTGTACAGCCCACTGAATACGATCTCGGGCATGTTGCCCGCGCAGCCCGTAAGCCTGGGCAAAAAACCTCAAGTTTTGTTCACAGCTTAAGTTATCGTAGAGGGCAAACTTCTGCGATACATAACCCATTTGCCGACGTATATCAGCTTGCGCTTGCGTCATGTCCTGCCCACGAACACGAATTTCACCAGAACTCGGCGGCAACAGGCCGCAGAGCATCCTGAACGTGGTAGTTTTTCCAGCACCATTGGCACCCAGCAGTCCAAAGATCTCGCCACGCGACAATGAAAAACTCACGTTACGTACTGCCTGAAAATCGCCAAAGTTCTTGCATAACTGATTCACCATGACCGCAGGCCGGGTGTCTTGAGCGAGAGAAAGAACCGGCTCCTGTTCAAGCACCGATGGCTGCAGACCTGTCTGACCCAAACGCGCCATAAAACTATCTTCGACACGGGGAGCCACCGCCGCCCACTGCTCATCCCCCACGGGCATAGCCTCGGTCGAACGCATGACGACGCGAACCGCATCAGAGGTAGGAACAGCATCCACAACGCCTTGACGAAGGCTCAACTGCTGCTGCAAGGAACGTCGCCCGCGTGAAGGGCTATATACGGCATAAACCCTACCTTGACACTCTTGCGCAAATTCATGCGGAGAGCGATCACTCAGTACCCTGCCCTCATTTAAAAGCAACAGACGATCAGCATGTTCAGCTTCATCCAGATAGGCTGTACTCACCAAGATACCTACGCCAGCTTCCTTCATGCCCAGAATAATGTCCCAAAGTTCACGCCGCGACAGTGGATCTACACCGACGGTAGGTTCATCCAGCAATAAAAGTTTAGGTTGCAAAAGTAAGGCACAGGCCAGTCCCAGTTTTTGTTTCATACCCCCTGACAAGGCACCTGCACGGCGTTGATGAAATGGACCCAAGGCAGTCAAGCGCAACAGTGACTGGAAACGCAATGAACGCTCCTGTGCGGAAAGCCCCTGCAAGTCAGCATGCAGATTAAGATTTTCTTGCACCGAAAGATCTTCATAGAGACCAAAACGCTGTGGCATATAACCTAGTCGATCATCACGCTGTAGCGTTCCTACACTAGGCTTCATGAGGCCAGCACAAAGACGCATCAGGGTGGTTTTACCGGCACCATCAGGACCAAGGACGGCCATGATCTCTCCGGCCTCAAGATGCACATCGATACCCTGCAAGGCTGGGCGCACCTTTTCTGGTGGAGCAAAATACTTGCTGACTCCCTGCAATGTCAGCAACATGAGTCAGTGCCTGACGGTACAGGTAGTCACCGCTCCCGGCACATTGGGCAAAATATCCACCGTGACCGGCATACCCAGACGCAACTCTCGCTCGCTATTGGGGCAGGCATAAACACGAACGCGGTAGACCAGCTGCGTACGCAGATCAGTAGTTTCTACCGACTTTGGCGTAAATTCACTGATGGGCGAGATATACCCGACCCAACCCTGTAATGACTGCCCTGACACCTGACTATCACTTCGGATGCGCGCCAACATGCCTAATTTTATACGCCCTAAGTCAGGTTCAGGCACATAGGCTCGTATCCATAGCGGGTGATTCAGGGCCAGGGTCAATACCGGACTTTGCGGCGTAACCATGGAACCTGGTTCAAGAATACGCTCCTCAATCACCCCATCATGCGGAGCCAACAAGCGCGCATCATCCCATTGCTGTTCTGCCAGCATGACCTCAGCTTTGGCCTGAACCACCCCTTGATGCTGGGTAGCAATATCCTCTTGCCGAGGACCTAGCCGTTCCAGCCGGAGAGCCTCCTGCCTGGCATGCAATACCGCCAAGGCTGCCTGCTCGGCACTATCCGCTGCATCGACACTCTGCTGATCCGTATTACCCTTGGTGATCAGGGCATGCTGGCGTAAAGCCATCTTTTTAGCCAGATCAAGTTGCGCCTGCGCTTCTTCAACATTGGCAGCAGCCAGCCTGATATCCTCAGGTCGCGATCCATTCATCAGCTTCCGTAGTTGCTCTTCGGCACTCCCTAATCGAGCCAAAGCAGCATCACGGTTTGCCTGCAAACGGTGAGTATCAAGATCCGCTAAGAGTTGACCTACTTTGACCGTATCCCCTTCCTCAACATACAAATGCGCAATGCGATCAGCATCATTAAATGCCAGCTGCACCTCACGTACATCGACATTACCGTAGATATGCAAAACCGTATCCTGAGGACCGTGTGATGACCACCACTTCCAGCCAGCTAAGGCCGCCCCCGCTATCATCACGCCACCCAGTATCCATACGCGGTGTTTTAACATGAAAGGAACCTCACTGCACTCGATACTACCCCGAGTATCTTAGCCGGAGTTATCCTGCCTTTGCATGATCTCTATCAAGCCCCCACCTAATCCGGTAAATCTTCTTAAATCTTAATCTTAGCTACGAGACAACCCTGAATATTTTCAGGATTCAGGGTAATCTTATCCCCCAAATCTTCATACTTGGCAACATCACTTTATGAATCCCATTGATTTCATTTTACATATTGACCAACACCTGCTGTCATTTCTCCATCTGTACGGCTCCGGCTTTTACGCCATCGTCTTTGCCATCGTCTTTATTGAAACCGGCTTAATCTTCATGCCCTTTTTGCCAGGAGATAGCCTGCTTTTTGCCAGCGGTGCTCTGGCCGCCACCGGGGCTATCAACATGACTTGGCTGTTGTCGCTGCTGATCCTTGCAGCCCTTTTGGGAGACAACCTGAATTATGCCGTTGGAAGGCAGCTAGGCCGGCGCTGGCTGGAGCATCCCCCTCGCCTGTTACGGCGTAAAGATCTGGAAAAAACTCGCCAGTACTTTGATACCTATGGTGGAAAAACTGTATTAATTGCGCGCTTTTTACCAATTTTTCGCACATTTACCCCGTTTGTCGCCGGCATGGCCCATATGCCTTACCGTCGTTTCTTTGTCTATGACCTGATCGGTGGGTTAACGTGGGTACTGTCCTTTGGGCTCATGGGCTACGGCTTTGGCAATCTACCTGTGGTTAAACACTACTTCACCCTATGCATTCTGGGCATCATAGTGCTTAGTTTGTTGCCCGCTATCTGGCGCTTTGTCCTACACAGGCAAGACTCATCTCTTAAGAAATCATGATGGGCTAGTCGAAGAATATGCAGAAAGACTACTGAGTCCTCACCAAAAGCCAGGAAAATCCGCTCTGCCAATGCACACAACCGCTTGTCCAGCGTCGGAGCTCCGCTGGGGGGACTGAACACCAAGCCGAGTATCAGCTGTTCCTTGCTAAACCGAAATGTGTCAAAAATGCCTTGCTCATGGGTTCTCATAGCTCGGAACTTCATGGGCCTAGGGCATCAACGACTCTGACACCGGGGGCTCGTAACTCACCTCCACCACACAAAAACAGGTGCGTCCCGCCGGTCGCTCCACCCAGACTTCATCGCCCGCTCTCCGCCCTAGCAGGGCTCGAGCCATCGGGGCATTGATGCTGATATGGCATTGTTCGGTATCGATTTCATCGGCACCCACGATACGAAAGTTTAAACATTCACTACCATCTTCTGATTCAACCTCAACCCATGCGCCAAAATAGATACGTGATTGATCCTGCGGTAAATCACGAATAACTTCGAGTAATTCCAGACGCTTGCGTAAGAATCTCACCCGCCGGTCAATTTCCCGTAATCGTTTTTTACCGTAGATATATTCAGCATTCTCCGAACGATCACCCTGAGCTGCCGCTTCACTGACCGAGCGGGTTATCTCAGGACGTTCCACACGCCAAAGATGGTCGAGCTCCTGCTGCAAACGAAGATAGCCAGCTGGCGTGATAAGGGCTCGTGGGGCGGGTGTATTGGATAACGGCATACGCATAACAGGCAACACCAGGCTTGCGCCTGGTGTCCTTGCCATCCATCAGGCCAGATTCTGGTTCACAAAATCCCAGTTCACCAGATGACTTAGGAACGCACTGATGTAATCAGGGCGACGGTTACGGAAATCGACGTAATATGCATGTTCCCATACGTCAATAGTCAGCAATGCCCTTTGGCCATGTGCCATGGGGAGATCAGCATTAGCTGTCTTGGTAATTTCCAGCTTACCCTGAGCATTAAGCACCAACCAGGCCCAACCTGAACCAAATTGCGTGGTCGCAGCCTGTTTGAAGGCTTCGACAAAGGCTTCGTATCCACCAAGTTCTGCGTTGATGCAAGCGGCGATAGCTCCTGTCGGCGCACCACCACCCTGTGGCTTCATGCAGTTCCAGTAAAACGTATGATTCCAGACCTGAGCTGCGTTATTAAAAACCCCTGCCTTGCTGGCATCTTTGGCCACAGCCGAAATAATATCTTCCAAGGATTTAGATTCAAGATCCGTACCCTTGATCAGGTTATTGAGGTTAACGACATAAGCATTGTGATGTTTGCCGTGATGAAACTCCAGGGTCTCAGCCGAGATGTGGGGCTCCAAAGCATTTTTGGCAAAGGGAAGCGCGGGCAATTCGATAGCCATGATTCATCCTTCCATCAGGTACGTTCAACAAGGTCAGCCTATCTGACCCCGATGCTCCAATTATGCCTCGTCCTAGACCGAAATGAGAAGCATAACTATCCGCACCTAGCATACTCCCTAGGAGAGAAAAAAAGGCACTCAATCATCATCAAGGTCAAAATCGTAGTCACGAAGATTGCGCTGTAAACGGCGTTCCTCCAGCTTCTCATCAATGATGCGTCGCTTAGTCAGGGAATTACGGACGTTACTGGTCTTGGCCACATCTTCATTATCGAAGTCGCCAGGTGCTGCCTCATCGTCGATGAAATTTTCGTCCAACTCGAAATCATCAGATTTACCGTTCGACATGATTTCCTCCCCACCGTGAAGCCGGCCTATATACATGAAATCACAGCCACAGGCAAATATAATCGACCAACGGTATACTTTGAGGCGATCTTAAGACAAAGGAAAGTACGCAACTTTACAGCATTTCACGCTTCTACCCAGGACAGCTATTCTCCCAGAAGGGTTTGCAGGGCTATAATCGCGCCTTTTAACCATCAGCCATTTATACAGCTACCGGAAATCATTATGCGCAGTCACTACGGCGGAGAACTCAACAATAGCCATATCGGCCAGACCGTTACCTTGTGCGGCTGGGTGCATCGCCGCCGCGATCATGGTGGGGTGATCTTTCTGGACATGAGAGATCGAGCCGGTTTGGTTCAGATCGTCATCGACCCTGACACCCCTGAAGCCTTTGCCGAGGCTGACCGTTCTCGCACCGAGTTCGTACTGCAGGTAGAGGGTCGAGTGCGTGAACGTTATGCCGGCACGGAGAATACCTCCATGCCTACCGGTATGATTGAAGTTCTGGCTAAAAAGCTCACGGTTCTGGCTACGGCAGATACCCCGCCTTTTCCGCTTAACGACGACTTTGCCAATGTGGGCGAAGAAGTACGCCTCAAATACCGCTTTTTAGACCTACGTCGCCCGGAAATGCTGGATCGTTTTCGCTTTCGTTCCCAGGTAACCTCTAAAATTCGCCAATACCTGGATAGACACAATTTTCTGGATGTCGAAACCCCGGTACTGACCCGTGCCACGCCGGAAGGGGCTCGTGATTACTTGGTGCCGTCACGCACCCATACCGGAGCCTTCTTCGCCTTGCCGCAATCACCGCAATTGTTCAAGCAGTTGCTGATGGTGGCAGGCTTTGATCGGTATTATCAAATCGCCAAATGTTTCCGTGATGAGGATCTGCGCGCTGACCGCCAGCCTGAATTTACCCAAATCGATATCGAAACCTCTTTCATGACTGACCACCAGATCATGGACCTGGCTGAAGGCATGGCTCGGGAACTTTTCTCTGATCTGATGCACATCGATTTTCCGACCTTCCCGCGCATGACTTATGATGAAGCCATGCGACGCTTTGGTTCGGACAAACCTGACCTGCGCATTCCCCTGGAACTCGTGGATATCGCTGACCTGGTTAAAGATGTCAGCTTTAAGGTGTTTTCCGGACCTGCCCAGGACCCTCGCGGCCGTGTAGTCGCACTACGTCTCCCCGGTGGAGCTGAAAAGCTAACCCGTGGCCAGATTGATGAATATACCCGTTACGTCAGCATCTGGGGTGCCAAGGGCCTGGCTTATATCAAGGTCAATGACCTGTCGGCCGGCATTGAGGGCCTGCAATCACCCATCGTCAAGCATATGGAACCGGTGGTCATGGCTATCCTGACCCGTGTTCATGCGCAAAATGGCGATCTTATTTTCTTCGGGGCTGATCGCGCCAAAATAGTCAATGATGCCATGGGTGCCTTGCGCATACGCCTGGGCCATGACCTTAGTTTGTTGACGTCAACGTGGGCTCCCCTATGGGTCGTTGATTTCCCCATGTTTGAGGAAACCGATGACGGCAAGTGGACCTCATGCCATCACCCCTTCACCATGCCTCGTTGTGAACTCAATGTTCTGACCCAGAACCCCGGGGACGCCAAGTCCGTTGCTTATGACATGGTACTTAACGGCACGGAAATTGGCGGTGGTTCCTTGCGTATTTACAACGTTGACATGCAAAAAGCTGTTTTTCGTGCGCTCGGCATAGGCGAGGATGAGGCACAAGAAAAATTTGGCTTCCTGCTGGATGCCTTGCGCTACGGAGCTCCCCCTCATGGTGGATTGGCTTTTGGTCTGGACAGATTGATCATGTTGATGACAGGTTCTGCCTCTATTCGCGATGTGATCGCTTTCCCCAAAACCAAAACAGCTGAATGCCTGATGACTCAGGCACCAGCTCCGGTAGATGCCCGCCAGTTGCGTGAGCTGGGCATCAAGCTACGAGAAAAGACGGAGTAAACCATGGCGGGACATTCCAAGTGGGCCAACATCAAGCACCGCAAAGCTCGGCAGGATGCGGTTAAGGGCAAGGTGTTCACCAAATTCATCCGCGAAATCACCGTGGCTGCTCGTATGGGCGGGCCTCTGGAAGCCGACAATCCCAGATTGCGCGCCATCGTAGCCAAGGCGCTGGCTGCCAACATGAGTCGTGATGTCGTTAATCGGGCTATCGCCCGCGGCGCTAACAGCGATGATGGGAAAAACTTAAATGAAATCACCTATGAAGGTTACGGCGTCAATGGCGTGGCCGTCTTAGTGGAATGCATGACGGACAACCTGAACCGCACCGTTGCTGAAATACGTCATGCATTTTCAAAAACGGGTGGCAATTTAGGTACCAACGGCTCAGTCGCTTACCTGTTCACTCAACGTGGCGAAATCGACATCCCCCGCTCCGTGCCTGAAGACAAGCTGATGGAACTGGCGCTGGACGCTGGTGCAGATGATGTCGCCACAGAAGATGAGGGCTATACCGTCTTCTGCACGCCAGCACAATTTGGCCCCATCATGGACACCTTAGCGCAGCATAAGATTCCCCATGACCGCGCTGAAGTGACCATGCATGCCAGCATGCAGGCAGATATCGCTGAACTTGAGCAGGCAGAGAAAATTCTGCGTATGATCGATATGCTTGAAGATCTTGATGATGTACAGAATGTGTATACCAACGCCAACTTTACCCAAGACGTTATGGAGGCCTTAAATCGCTGAACCGGCCGCCACCCTTATTCTGGGCATAGATCCCGGATCGCGCATCACGGGCTATGGCTTGATCGAAATCAGGAACCGGCAACTACTTTATGTAGATAGTGGGTGTATTCGGGCGGGTGATGGCCCCATGCCGGAAAGGCTGAACATCATATTCTGCGGTCTGCAGCAAGTCTTGCAGCAACACCATCCGACGGAAGCAGCCGTAGAACAGGTGTTTCTAGCCAGAAACCCCGACTCAGCCCTCAAACTGGGACAGGCACGAGGTGCAGCCCTGGTCGCCATGAC
>JABEVH010000306.1 GCA_013043915.1 Pseudomonadales bacterium | reverse complement strand
GCCGTACGGTGTTCTGGCAGGGCAGGGCAGATTAAGACCCTCACCTGAGGCTTACGGGCAGTAATGGCCAAGGCTTCTGCGCTGGCACCCGGGGCAATGATGACTTCAACAAATTGGCGATCAATGATGGCTTGAGCCGACGTGGCATCAAGTTCGCGATTAAAGGCGATAATGCCACCAAAAGCAGATTCAGGATCCGTGGCATAAGCCAGCTCATAAGCTGCAGCGATGCCCTCTAAAGAAACTGCAACGCCACAAGGGTTAGCATGCTTGACGATGACACAGGCAGGTTTGACAAAGGTCTTGACACATTCAAGAGCAGCATCGGTATCAGCGATGTTGTTGTACGACAGCTCTTTGCCCTGGATTTGTCGTGCCGTGGTTACCGTAGCTTCTTCAACATGACTCTCTTTATAAAAAGCGGCTCGTTGATGTGGATTCTCGCCATAGCGCAACATTTGAACCTGCTGCACCTGCAAATTAAACGTTCTTGGGAAGTCCGAGATACGTCCGGTTTCATCCATGCCGCCAAGGTAATTGGCAATCATGCCATCATAGGCAGCGGTATGCTCAAAGGCTGCAACCGCCAAATCAAAACGCAGGGCAGGGCTCATGCCGCCTTCTGTATCAAGGGCGGACAGTACACGAGCATAGTCCTCATGCCGTACAACAATGCCTACATGCTGATGGTTTTTCGCTGCAGCCCTAACCATCGTGGGGCCGCCGATGTCGATATTCTCGATGGCATCTTCCAAGGAGCAATCAGGGCGAGCTATCGTTTGCGCAAACGGATAGAGATTGACCACGACCAAGTCAATGGGCAATATGCCGTGTTCAAGCATGACCTGATCATCTTGTCCACGCCGACCTAGAATGCCGCCATGAATACGAGGATGTAAGGTTTTAACGCGACCATCCATCATTTCCGGAAATCCGGTATAGTCCGCCACTTCTTTGACCGTAATGCCGGCTTCTTGTAGCAGGCGGTAGGTGCCACCGGTGGACAGTAACTTAACTCCCCGTGTTTGCAGAGCACGAGCGAATTCAACAACGCCTGTTTTGTCTGATACGGAAAGCAGGGCTCGCCTGGGCATGATCTTGGACATGTCTACCTCAATGGGCGGTAAGGAGGATTCTATAGTAGCTGAACCCGAAATTAATCAACAAAAAAAGGGCATCAATGCCCTCTTTTCGCTCAAATCATTTTACATCAAATGATATTCCTTAAGTTTCTTGCGTAGCGTTCCCCGGTTTAACCCAAGCAAGTCGGCTGCTGCTGTCTGATTGCCACGGGTGTACTCGAGAACGACTTCCAGCAAAGGAACTTCAACCTCGGAAAGTACCATGTGGTAAACGTCGGTGACCTGCTCGCCTTTTAGGTTAGAAAAATAATTGCGCAAAGCCGAGTCGACATGATCACGCAGAGTCTGGGCGCGAGTACCCTGACTGGTAAGGTGTTGCTTAAGTCCGTTGCTATCCATCATGTTTTAATCAAAAACACATTTAGTTAGAAGAAAAGTCCCTACATTCATGGCTTTCGCCGCGCTGTCCCTTCCGTGCCGACAGCAGATCCTGAAACTGCTCAAGAAAATCACACTGTTCTTTACAGGAGTCTATGGTATTGAAAAGGTTACGCAGTTGTGTCCCATCGGGCCTATGACCGGCATACCAGCCCACATGTTTGCGGGCAAATCTTAATCCTGTTACTTCACCGTGATGATTATGCAGGGATTTCACATGATCGAGCATAATGCTCCACCGTTGTTGCTCACCCGGCTCCTGGAAACTTTGACCCAGGACCAGTCGCTCATAAAAACGGGTAAACACCCAGGGACGCCCTAAAGCTCCCCGGCCTATCATGATACCATCGGCACCGGTATGGGCAAGCACTTCGATAGCTTTCTCGGGTGTTTTGATATCACCATTAGCTATGAGAGGGATTCGGATCTGCTGTTTCATCAATGCCAGCGTGTCATATTCAGCATGGCCTGCAAAGCGATCTGCTCGTGTTCGACCATGTACGATCAGCCCGGCAATCCCGGAGTCTTCAGCAATACGGGCGATCAAGGGGCCATTTTTTAAGGCAGGGGACCAGCCGGTTCGTGTTTTTAAGGTAACAGGTACGGAGACCGCTCCTACAACTTGTTCCAAAATACGCCGAACAAGATCGGGGTCTTGTAATAAGGCCGAGCCTGCTGAGCGAAGACAGATTTTTTTCGCAGGACAGCCCATATTGATATCAATGATGTCAGCGCCCTCGTCAACTTGACGACGAGCTGCATCGGCCATCATGACAGGATCGTAGCCTACAATCTGAACTACGCGAGGGCTAGTTTCATCAAGATCTACACGGCGCTGACTGGATTTATGACTATCCCAGAGCCGAGCATCCGAGGTTAACATCTCTCCCACAGCCATACCTGCGCCTAGTTTTCGGCACAAATCACGCCAGGGTTTATCGGTTACCCCAGCCATGGGTGCTACCCACAGAGGTACATGGATAAGCCATGAGCCCAGCATGATCGGACGCAAATGAACTGACATCAAATTATACCATTATCCGCGCTAGTTGCCTGTGCTTGTGTCGGTAGATGGTTGTACGGTCAGGCTGGTCGATGCAATGGGTTGTCCTGGATCATGAACAGTCAAGGAAATATGCACAGGCGTATGAGGCGGTAGTGTGGGGAGGCTGGCCAAAGATTCGCCAAGATAGTCGGCAGGGGATAAGACACGGGTACCCAGAACATGGCCATCCCGATCTCGCATGGTCAACCGCAAATGTGGCAGAGGATAGTCATTGTTGCTGTCATTATGCAGCAGGGTATCTATCAGGATGCGTCCGTGATCACTGTCTGGGCGAACAATCAACATGTCAACGCGGAGAATATTATTATCCGGAGCTGCGACATGGCAATGTAATGCTTCACAAAATCGTGCTATGTGCGGCTGTAGTCTGGGAAATTGATTAGCAACCTCAGGATGGAAATAAACAACTTGTCCGGCCAGAAGCAGAATGGCTAGTGTATTTAGCCCCCCCCACAGCAAAAGTCTTTCCCAGGGCCATGCTCTTGCAGGGGGGGTAATGATTACAGGTTCAGAGATGCTGGATAAAGGGGATGTTAAATCCAAGGCAATTGGATTTGAATTCATAACGGGAGTTTGTACATCCAAATCATCATCATTTAAAAAGTCCAGGGCCTCTTCGTCACCAAAAGCAAAATGTCCTTTGGTATCAGCAGGGGGGGGGGCCATGGCGTGGTTCTTAAGTGAGGGATCTTGTAACTTGGCCAGAGGATGAACCGGTTGGTTATCAGCGCGAGCTAGTTCATCCAAAATATCCTGGGCCCAAGCTTCATCAGCATGGCTAGGTATGCTGGCATCTTTGATGTTTTCAGCCATAAAAGGGTGTTCGGCAGCTTGATGTTGATCTGCTGACTTATCCAGCATAAAGTCACTGAGTTCGCTTTCACCCATACTGATCCGAGTGTTGTTGTCAGCGGGTTGGGTAAGCTGATGTTTCCAGTCATCGTGTTTCACGACGCCGTAGCGAGCCATATCATCAATGGGCTTGACGGTAGAAGTCAGACGTAGTTCGCCACTTTCACGGGAGGGTAGAGCGGATTCTGCCTGTAAAATCTTTTCAGCCCAGTCGTCATTTTTGACCGCTCCCCGTTTTTTTGGGGAAGGAGGTTGAGGTGCTGCCGGCGTTGGGTCAGTATTTCCAAAGCCTAAAAGGTTAAGATCGGCTCGAAATACTTGCAGACAGGCACCACAACGAACCATGCCATTTTTAGCTTGCAATTGCTCGGGACTGACTTTGAAAACACTGCTGCAGTGTGGGCAACGTGTTTGGTGCATTTCGCTCATGCCGAAAAAAGTTCCCTAAAGTCATATAATTCTGATGGCATCAATGTAGCTGTTTTATGCGAGCTTGTGAACCTGGATTCACCCAATTACGCGAGAAGCCTCTGGATTTTATCCATGGGGATGTTTAGCGTCGTTTTCCACTTAGTCGGCACCAGTCTTCGTCACGTACTACAGCCGGATCCATGTGGAAAGATGCAGTATATGCTGCATGAACATCATCGACCTGTGAACGGATCAAGCCTGAGAGGGCAATATGCCCTCCAGGCAAGGTCATAGCAGTCAGGCGGGGAGCTAAAGCAATAAGTGGTCCGGCCAATATATTGGCAACGATGACATCAGCCTGGCCCATGGTGTCGGGTATTTCATCAGGCGCATAGATTTGTAGCTTCTCGGCTACACCATTTCGCTGTGCATTATTGCGGGCTGAGATAAGAGCTTGAGGGTCATTGTCGATGGCTATAGCTTGTTGAGCACCAAGCAGTAAAGCGGCTATCGCTAATATGCCAGAGCCACAGCCATAATCGATGACGGTACATCCGTTGAGTTCAAGGCTATCCAGCCATTCCAGGCAAAGAGCTGTCGTAGCATGTGTGCCGGTACCAAAGGCCAGTCCAGGATCCAGTAAGAGATTAACCGCATCAGGATCTGGCGCAGGGCACCAGCTAGGCACCACCCACAGCCGTGAACCAAAGCGCATGGGATGGTAATGATCCATCCAGGCTCGCTCCCAATCCTTGTCTTCCAGTAATTCAGTTTTATAAGCCTGAGTATTCAATCCATACTGCGTCACGAAAAACTCAGTCAGTGCTTCTAAGTCTGAATCAGCCGTAAAGATGCCATTGACAATGACGCGGTCCCATAACGGTGTGGCGCCAGGAGGGGGTTCGAGTAAAGGTTGATCACCTGCATCAAGCAGCAAGGTGGCTGCAGCTCCAACTTCTTCCAGTCTCTCCTGCCACAGTTCAGCATGTTGCTGCGTGGTTTCAATTTTAAACTGTAGCCAAGCCATAACGTTACCTACTGACATGGTTTCGTGATTAGCCACGAAGTTTCTTCTCGAGATGATGAATATCAACTGCTCCCCGGGCAAATTCGCTATCTCGCAGGATGACGTCACGATGCAAGGAAGCATTGGTTCGTATACCATCAACAACTAATTCATCGAGTGCTCTACGCATCCTGGCCAGACAGGCAACGCGGTCTGGTGCCCAGGCGATAAGTTTACCTATGAGCGAATCATAATGTGGCGGTACGGTATATCCAGAATAGACGTGAGAGTCCATGCGTATGCCTGGTCCACCAGGTGCGTGATAATGTTTGATGGTGCCTGGGCATGGCAAGAACGTACGTGGGTCCTCGGCATTGATTCGGCATTCTAGGGCATGACCCTGGATTTTAATGTCATCCTGCGTCCAGGATAGCCCCAGGCCGGAGGCAATACGTAATTGCTCGCGAATGATATCAACCCCCGTGACGAGTTCAGTAACGGGGTGTTCGACCTGAACACGGGTATTCATCTCTATAAAATAGAAGCGGTTGTTTTCATAAAGAAATTCAAACGTCCCCGCGCCACGGTAACGCATTTGTTGACAGGCGCGAACGCATGCATTAGCTACATCGTGTCGTAGCTGAGCAGGGATGTCCGGAGCAGGTGCTTCTTCAACAACTTTTTGGTGGCGGCGTTGCAAGGAGCAATCGCGGTCCCCCAAATGAATGGCAGCGCCTTCACCATCACCTAAAATCTGAATTTCGACATGCCGTGGGTGTTGAAGAAATTTTTCGATGTAAACCGTATCATCACTGAAGGCTGCTTTGGCTTCACTACGTGTCACGAATAGAGAATTCAAGAGAGCCGACTCGGTATGAACGACACGCATGCCGCGTCCACCGCCCCCTGAGGCTGCTTTGATAATGACGGGATAACCGATGCGACGAGCGATTTCAACGGCATTATCTTCAGTGACAGCGCCATCAGATCCAGGTACGGTAGGCACTCCTGCTGATCTCATGGCCTCAATAGCAGAGACTTTGTTACCCATCAGACGAATACTTTCTGCTCGTGGACCTACAAATATAAATCCTGATTTCTCCACGGCCTCAGCGAAATCTGCATTTTCAGCAAGAAAACCGTAGCCAGGATGAATGGCTTGGGCATCAGTCACTTCAGCCGCAGAAATGATGGCTGGGATATTTAGATAACTATCATGGCTAGGTGGTGGGCCAATACATACTGACTCATCGGCAAGTCTTACATGCATCAGATCCCTATCAGCCGTGGAATAGACCGCCACCGTTTTTATGCCCATTTCCTTGCAAGCGCGTTGAATGCGCAGGGCAATTTCACCTCGATTGGCGATGACTACCTTGTCCAGCATGTCAGATACTCTCCAGATACACGTTTAGACGATGGTGAAAAGTGGTTGATCAAACTCAACAGCCTGACCATTTTCAACCATAATATTCTCAACAATACCGCTAAATTCAGCGGTAATCTGGTTCATCATCTTCATCGCTTCAATGATGCACAGCACATCACCCTGCTTGACGGCTTGGCCCACACTGATGAAAGCCGGTGAATTGGGCGATGCCGCTGAGAAATAGGTTCCTACCATAGGGGAGCGCTGGATATTACCGCGTTGAGCTTCTGCCGGTGCAGTAGGAGCGGCAGGTGTGGCGGTAACGGTGGGCGCTACAGGTTGTGGAACAACGGCCGTCATAGGAAGGCTGACAGATCGGCCTCCGCGAGCGATTCTTACGGATTCCTCGCCTTCTTTAATTTCAATCTCGTCAATGCCAGACTCTTCCAGCAGTTCAATCAGTTTTTTAATCTTGCGAATATCCATATCGATAATGGTCTCCACGAACCTAGTTATAAAAGTGAATCAGGGCAGTAACAGGCGACGATGTGCTGCTTCCAAGGCAAACTCATACCCCATCTCACCCAGTCCGGCAATGACACCCATAGCTTTATCAGAAAAAAAGGAGTGCTGCCTGAAGGGTTCCCGTGCATGCACATTGGAAAGATGGACTTCAATGAAGGGCAATGACACACCAAGCAGGGCATCACGCAGGGCGATACTGGTGTGGGTAAAGGCGGCAGGATTGATAATGATAAAACGACATCCATCATCAAGACAGGCATGTATGCGCTCAACCATCTGTCCTTCGTGGTTGCTCTGGAAGCATGCCAGATCATGTCCGAGCTCGCGCGCTCTTGCTATCAGGCGTTGCTCAATCATACTAAGGGTGATGTCACCATAAATACTGGGTTCCCTTTGCCCTAGCAAGTTCAGGTTGGGTCCATTCAGCAGCAAAATATCAGCCATATTTCGAATCAATTCCTGTCATAACTGTCACAGTTAGGCGCATTCTGCCCTATTTTTGCGAAAGTTGGATGACAATTTGTGATTTGTCCAGGCAACATCATGCCCAGAAAGTTTACAACTGTCTATCTATGTACGTTTAATGCCCTTGAAATTTGGCTATGCTAAAAGGCTGAATGCTGGCGTAAGAGGTGTGCATGCGTTCCAGAACGGGCCTCCTGCTGCTGATTCTGCTATGGGTGGGGCCGGTGGTAGCTGATTTGCTAGGGCTTAAGTCGAGCGACCTGGAATGGGCCAGGGCGAGATGGGGGGGCTCGGCTGTCATCCGTCTGCATCAATGGGATCAGTTGACGGAATCTTTGCGAAACAAGAATGAACGAGAGCAGGTGGATGCAGTTAACCGCTTTGTGGATAGGATTCCGTATATTTCTGATCAGGAACATTGGCATCAAGAAGATTACTGGGCAACTCCTCTAGAGATGATAGGTTCCAATGGTGGGGACTGTGAAGACTATGCCATTGCCAAGTACTTCACGCTACTTTCTTTGGGGGTTCCGGTATCGCGGTTGCGAATAACTTATGTTGAAGCCCTACAATTGAATCAGGCTCATATGGTATTGGCGTATTATCCACAACCTGGTCAAGAGCCTTTGATTTTGGATAGTTTGGTCAATCGTATTTTGCCTGCATCACAACGCCCTGATCTGGTTCCGGTGTATAGTTTCAATAGTGAAGGTATGTGGGTGTCCGGTGGACAAGGAGGGGACGGTGCGCCGGTTAATGATGGCTCAGGATTGGATAAGTGGCAGGATGTATTGCATCGTATGCAAGGACAGCCAGGATTTCGTGGGGTTAACAATTCACGAGCCGTGTCAGGCCCATGATCGGAGGATGACGAGGTGACCCTGTTTCGGCAATTGTTGATGGTGCTCTTTCTAACATGCCTGCTGTTGCTGGTGGGTGGGCTCGGGGTTTCCGTGGTCAATTCCCGTGCTTATATCCAAGAACAACTGTCAGTATCGGCGCAGAATACTGCACATTCCTTAGCCTTATCGATTGCACCGGCCATGACACAGCATGACCCGGTATTGGCTGATACCATGATACGAGCTGTGTTTGATCAAGGGTATTATCGACGTATTGACCTGGTCGATCCTCAGGGAAAAATTCTGGTGCATTATGAGCACACGCACCAGGCCAATCTCGTTCCTGCCGTGTTGCGTCACTGGATACATTTATCTCCAGCTATCGTGACCACGACTATCAATGCAGGTTGGTTGGTCGCAGGAACGTTGGTCGTGGAAAGTGATAGGTCTCGTGCCTACCAGAATCTTTGGCGTATGGTCAGGCAAGAGTTTGACCTGTTTGCTTCGGTCATGCTTTTTGTCGGCGTGTTGTCCTATGCTGCACTTCGATTTTTGACGAGACCACTTGCTGAGGTTGAAGCTCAAGCTGAAGCGATGTATCGGCGTGATTTTCATGAAATTAAGCATTTGCCTAGGACCCGCGAATTGCGCAGAGTGGTGCTGGCGATGAACCGCATGTCCAGACAAATGCGTGCCTTGGTGGGGGATTTATTACGACAGGTTGAGTTTTTTCAGCATCAGGCTTACGTTGACGTCGTAACAGGGTTAGCCAATCAGGCAGCTTTTGACAGCGAGCTAGGCTCTTTGCTGGCTGATACTGAAAAGCGTATGCATGGTGCATTGATCATATTTCAAATTGATGCATTTTCCGAGTTGAATGCCCGCATGGGGCGTGACGCAGCGGATCAGCTGTTGATTCAAGTGGCGGGTCGTTTTCTCAAGCTGCAGGAAGATCACTCGGATGCGTTGATTGCCCGTCGCCAGGGGGCTGATTTTGTCGCATTTTTGCCTAATATCAGTCGTGACTCTGCCGAAAAGGTTCTTAACAGCTTGATGGCTTCTGCGCGTGAGCTTCCTATAACACGGACGGTTCCTGATATTATGTTTTATGCAGGAATGTCCTATACCGATGTCAATGGAGAGCCAGCGCAATTACTGCCCAAGGCGAGTTTGGCGTTGCGTTTGGCAAGGGATGGGGGGGTTCATGGAAGCCACGTTCTTCAGGCGGATGCTGTCAATGATGGTGCACTGGCTGTCTTGGGGTATGGGCTGGAGGTCTGGAAAGTACGACTTGATGCATTATTGCAATCGGATCAGTTACAGTTGCACTATATGCCCTGTGTTGATCTGGAAAACCGCTTGTTACACAAGGAAGTCTTAGTCCGCTTAGTGATTGAAGATCAGGTCATGGCCGCAGCCAGTTTTATCCCGCTGATCGAACAGTTTGGCTGGGAATCCAGGCTGGATCATCTGGTCGTTGATAAAGTTTTGCATTATCAAATTCATGCAGCCGCGCTGGGGTTGCCTCTGGACTGTTTAAGTATAAATTTATCGCCGTATTCATTACGCTTGCCCAGTTTTGTCGATGCCCTGATTGCACGCATAAAACAGGTGCCTGGTTTATTGCCACATTTGTTATTTGAAGTTAGTGAAAGTGCCTTGGTGTTAGCGCCTCAAGCGGTCAGATGCTTGGCTCAGTGGCTAGATGATCATGGTTCAGGGTTGGTTGTTGACCGATTTATGATGCGCCAGTCCAGTTTGGCTATGCTGGGGACCTTGCCCCTGCGAGCGCTCAAAATGGACGCGGCCATGGTGCGTGATACGGAAAAAAATCCTGATCAATTGTTTATGTTGAGCACATTACTGCATGTGGCACACAGTCGAGATATGTTGTTGCTGGCGGACAGTGTAGAATTTTCAACTCAATGGAAGGTAATGCGTCAGTTGCATGTGGACGGGGGACAGGGATTCTTGTTTGGGAAGCCACGTCCGCTGGAAGGATTGCCCGAGGGCGTTTAAGGGGAAGTGTGGTGCTGGATAGAGCCTGGTGGCATGTGCGTGATCGTGTACAGCGCTTTCGTCAGGAAAATCTTAGGTCAGGATGGGGGATACTTGTTGCCAGTGTCGTGGGCAGTGTTACCCTGTTTTCCTTCATATCAGGTGTTTATGTTAGTACTGAGCCGGATCTTCTGCCGGTGCAATCGGGCTCCGTCCTTCCTGCAGGGCTGTTACTGGTAAAAACCACCGTGGCGGTAGCTCAAGAGCTGTATGATAAACCCGGTGGGTATCTTTCCAATGACAAGTTGCCCCCCGGTGTATTTTTGGATGATATGCCAAATTGGGAACAGGGGGTTTTAGTTCAGGTGAGGGTCATGGTTCATAGTTTGAATCATGATTTCGCTTTGTCGCGCGCTCAATATATTGAAGATCCTGACTTGGCGGTTGCCGAAACGGCATTTGCGGTCGACAGCCATAGTTGGATTTTTCCTCCGGCAGAGCATGAGTTCAGGCGAGGCGTGGCGGCCTTGCAAAGTTATGGTCAGCGCCTACAGTCCACTCCTCCTGCCGCAGGATTTTATGTGAGTCCTGATGCGCTGCATAATTATTTGGATGAAATCGGTGTGGATCTAGGTAAGTTGTCGACACAGCTCAATGCGGCTTTGCCTCAGGCGAATACTCAGCTTTCCGATGCATTACCGGTTCAGCAGACGACATCATGGTGGCGTATTGATGATGAGTTTTATCAAGCGCGAGGGCAATGCTGGGCCTTGGTACCTATGCTGCGTGCCATGGAGGTAGAATATGGCTCACTGCTTAAGCAGCACCATGCTGATCTTAGTTTGCGTGCAGCTATTCATGAACTTGAGGCTACCCAGCAAACGGTTTGGAGTCCAGTGATTCTCAATGGTAGCGGTTTTGGGGTTTTTGCCAATCATTCGTTAACGTTAGCTAATTATATTGATCGAGCTCATCTCGATTTGCAGGATGTGCAGCAACTGTTAAGTCGTTGAATCGGTTTAGTCCCTACGGGGTAAGGGGGCACCAGGAAAGGTCATGATATTTCCCTGCTGCCCGAGTTCACTGATGCGAGCTGTTCCTCTTTCTGCGACCTGATCGATGCGAATGACCGCTTGCATGGGGATTAGGCTGTGTTCGACACCCTGAAATTCAGCACGTAATTTCTCCTCAGCGACATCAACCAGCAATTGCCCTGCTTCAGCAAATACCAAGTCAGAGACATCTATAAATCCAAACAGGTCGCTCATGGATACAGAATTGGCGTAAATTTCGTAGACACGTTGGTGGTTGTGAAAAATAACTTTATACATACTGTTCAGGCCTTAGCAAAAGCCTCATAAACCCTCACTCCATGCGGGCGGGGATATAAGCGGCAGTTTTAATCGAGTCTTTTCTGGCTTTGCACGTAGGCTTTGGGTGTTTCTATCGTAGCCCCTCTAGCACGGACAGCAAAGTAGCTATAATACATGCATTTTATCGATGAGTACGCACATGTTAAAGGCAACCCAAGTCAGATGGCAGAGGGGGCTCGAAGAGACTGATTTTCTCAATCAGACATTTGGCGTGGTGCGCTTCGCCTACCACCAAAAGGTTGGGTACTTAAAAGTTGTTGCTTAAGGCATTTGACATCCTCCCCGACTGCAGTTGTTGCGGGCCCCTGAAAGGAGGGGTGTCTATGGACAGGGCTTCTCGCGTAATTGGGTGAGGGTCGGAAGGAAGGGTGATTGCCACATCGCAATTTTTCTTGTCTAATTCTACTGTTCAGAGCTTGACTTGCCGTTTTTTGCTAAGTTCTTCTTTGGATATGAGTGTTTTTAGATCAATTTTTAGAGGAAGCTGTTATGTCAAACCGTGAAAAAGGCACGGTCAAGTGGTTTAATGATTCGAAGGGATTCGGTTTTATTCGTCGTGAGGCAGGGGAGGATGTGTTTGTCCACTTTCGTGCAATACGCGGCCAAGGCCATCGGTCCTTGCGTGATGGTCAACATGTCGAATTTAGCGTAGTTAAAGGCGATAAAGGATTTCAAGCAGAAGATGTGCTGCCTCTGGACTGATTAGATGGTTTCGCGCTGTTTTTTATAACAGTTGGAGACGCAGGTCGCAGGAATGCCAGTCGAGGCCATAATAGATGGTCGCGGGAGTTTTTTTTGTATATGCTATGCTGCCTCGCTTTAGGGGGGTACGTTCCCGTATTTACTCTTAGGTAGTTTTGTCCAGGATATTCGGATGACCAAAAAGCGCCTTGTGGTATCAGCCTATTTGTTGTTGGGGCTGGAATTTTTATGTGTGGGTCTGTTGCTATTGCTGGCTCCAGGTTGGGCTGGGCATTGGCTAACTTCTGTGTTGGGGCAAGAGCTTATGCCTATGCCCTTGCGTCTATGGGGGCTTGCTTATCTGGCTTGGGCTCCTTTGATGTTGTGGTGTGCACAGCATGTGCGTCAGCGCCGTTTTCAGCATGCAGCAGTTTCAGTTTATGTCGTGGGAGCTGCACTTGTACAAATTATGTCATCGCCTGTGCGATGGAGTATGGCAGCAGGAATACTGTTCTATCTGCCTGCACTGTTCATGATTATTATGGCTTTGCCACCTATGCCCTCTAGGTTGCGTGGTCCGCGCGAGCGTGGTCAGGTTAAATGGTTTAATGCGACTAAAGGTTTTGGTTTTATAACCAGGTCGGAAGGCGATGATGTTTTTGTTCATTACCGCAGCATCCGGGGTGAGGGGCATCGTACCCTTCGTGAGGGACAGCAGGTTGAATTTGTGGTCGTGCATGGTGAGAAGGGCTTGCAAGCAGAAGATGTGCATCCCACCTGAAGGAGTTTAAAGTTTGGGAATCCGAGGTGACTGTGTCTGAGCAGGATGAGATGGCTACATTGACAGAGCTGAAGCAGGTCAGGGAGCCAGGTAAAATTTATTTTGATGAATTAGATTTGCCTGATCAACTGCTACGGGCTGTTGCTGACCTCGGATTCCAATATTGTACGCCCATACAAGGACGGGTTTTGCATTATACCTTGGCAGGTCATGATGCTTTGGGGCGTGCACAAACCGGTACCGGTAAAACAGCCGCATTTCTGTTGACTCTGCTTGCCGATTTAATTAAAAACCCTCTGGAATCTGAACGTTATGCGGGTGAGCCGAGAGCTCTGGTGCTGGCTCCTACGCGAGAATTGGCTCTACAAATTAGCAGCGATGCCCGCGATTTGGCGAAGTATACGTCGCTAAAAGTGCTGACTTTGTTAGGTGGTATGGACTATGACAAGCAACGACAGTTGTTACGTAGTGAATATGCCGACTTGGTCGTCGCTACACCAGGAAGATTACTGGATTTTGCCGGAAAACAGGATGTATTTCTGGATCAGGTTGAAGTTCTCGTCATCGATGAAGCTGATCGTATGCTGGATATGGGGTTTATTCCTGATGTCAAACGCATCGTGCGTATGACGCCTCCGCGCACGCATCGTCAGACCATGTTATTTTCTGCGACGTTTACGCCTGATGTTGTTAATCTGGCCGCACAGTGGACACATGACGCTGTTAAGGTTGAAGTGGAACCTGAGCAGGCAACTGCCGATCTCATCGATCAAAAGATATATATCACTACGACGGAAGAGAAAGTAACCCTGCTCTATAACCTGATTCAGAGAGACCATCTCGACAGGATTATGGTGTTTGCCAATCGTCGTGACCAGGTCAGGAAGCTGACAGAGACCCTAAAAAATCATCATATTAGTTGTGCTTTGCTGTCAGGCGAGGTGCCGCAAGATCGACGTATCCGTACCTTGGAGGGTTTCCGTGAAGGAAAAATCAAGGTATTGGTAGCTACGGACGTAGCGGGGCGAGGCATACATGTCGATGGCATCAGCCATGTTGTAAATTTCACATTGCCTGATCAGCCTGATGATTATGTGCATCGAATTGGGCGTACAGGACGTGCCGGTGCAAGCGGTATCAGCATAAGTTTTGCCAGTGAAGATGATGCTTTTGCTCTGCCTGAAATTGAAAAGGCTATAGGGCGTAAGTTGAACTGTGAATATCCTCCCAAGGAGTTGTTGGAACCCATCCCCAATCTTCGCTAATTCCGGGCTCCTCGCAGCGCCCTACCATGAAGTTAAGCTGTTTTGCAGTCATTAAATGAGTTGATGGTCAAGGTTATCAGCTGCGCATCTCAGCATGAGCCTAGGCTGATGATGATCCAACCCTGGATGCAGGCCGGCATTTTCGGGAGGTTTCAACGGGGTTCTTTCTGGCCAATAAATTGCTAAAGCTAAGGTTTGTGCTGTAATCAAAGCTAACTTTTATCAGTAACCTCGTCATACCCCAGCAAGGCGCTTAAAGCCCCAACTTTCACAGACTTTTATAGGGAGATAGTCATGATATTGCTCAATCCTCGTCGGCTTGATCGCCATTATCCTGATGCACGTTCGCAGGAGGTTATGCGAAAAACGGTGGCTTTTTTTGAAAAGAAGGGTTTGAACCGCCTTAAGGATGACTTCAATCAGGCGGTTTGGTATGCGGATTTTCTGGAATTTATTAAGGAAGAGGGTATTTTTTCCACGATGATGACACCACAGTCCCAGGGCAAGGAAGGTGAGCAGGCTCGTTGGGATACTTGGCGTATTTGTGAATTCGCTGAGATATTGGGCTTTTATGGACTTCCTTACTGGTATACCTATCAAGTATCGGTATTGGGATTGGGTCCAATATGGATGAGCAAGAACAAGGTGGCGCAGGCTAAAGCGAAAAAACTGCTGGATGAGGGGCATATTTTTGCTTTTGGATTATCGGAGAAAGAGCACGGTGCTGATATCTATGCATCTGACATGGTGTTGACCTCTTTGGGTGATGGAAACTATCAGGCATCCGGCGGTAAGTACTATATAGGTAATGCTAACAAGGCTGGGATGGTCTCTACCTTTGGCAAGATGGCAGATAGTGGTGACTATGTATTTTTTGCTGTCGATTCGCAGCATCCACGCTATGAATTGGTCAAAAATGTGGTTTACAGCCAGAACTATGTGGCAGAGTACCGTTTGCATGAGTATCCAGTGACGGAGAACGATATTCTGGCGCGAGGAGATGAAGCATGGAATGCGGCGCTCAATACTGTCAATGTAGGCAAGTACAACTTGGGTTGGGCCAGCATCGGTATGTGTACTCACGCTTTCTACGAGGCAATCGATCATGCCTCGCAGCGTCAGCTCTATGGCATGCACGTCACGGATTTCCCTCATATCCAACAGTTGTTTAATGATGCCTTCGCTCGATTGCTGGCCATGAAGCTGTTTGCCCTACGAGCAGCGGACTATATGAAGGCAGCATCGCCAGAGGATAGGCGTTATTTGCTGTTTAATCCCATGGTGAAAATGAAGGTAACGACGCAGGGTGAGGAGGTCATCAACCTGCTGTGGGATGTTATCGCCGCCAAAGGTTTTGAAAAGGACCGGTATTTTTCCATGGCAGCTGTGGAAATTCGTGCCTTGCCCAAACTGGAGGGAACAGTGCATGTGAATATGGCCCTGATTATCAAGTTCATGGCCAATTATTTCTTTGCCCCGGGGTCCTATCCTGAAGTTCCAAGGCGTGATGAAGGAAGTGACGACGGTTTTCTGTTCGCACAGGGTCCCACCAAGGGGCTTGGAAAGATCAAATTCCATGATTATCAAGAAGTATATGACAGTTATGATTTGCCCAATATCCACGTGTTCAAGGAACAGTTAACCTTGTTCAAACAGATGGCCATGATAGCTCCACCCTCAGCTGAACAAAGCAAGGATATTGACTATCTGCTGACAGCAGGGGAGATGTTCACCTTGGTTGTCTATGGCCATCTCATCCTAGAGAATGCCAGAATCTATGAACTCAAGGACGATATTATTGATCAGATCTTCGATTTTATGGTGCGAGATTTTTCTAAATTTGCCCTGCAGTTATACAGCAAACCCAGTAGTACCCCGGAACAGATGCAGCAGTGTCTGAAGATGATCAAAAAGCCGGCAACAAATACTCAGCGTGTGCAAGCCGTATGGAATGATTATGTGCTGGCTATGAAGGATCAATACGCGATGCAACCTTAAATTATGGGCTATGAAGGGGGGCACGTGATTTAGGAAAGATGAGGGTTACGGAAAAGAGGGTGTCATGGAGGCGCGGTCGGTATGCCACTGCGGCTGCGCCTATTAGTCAAGTTCAATCCTGGGCTTTTTATCAGTGAGTGCGTAAATCCCTGCCGTTTCCATCCTTAAAGGGTCTCGATAGACCCCAATATTGACGGGGTTATAAGCATGCAGTTGAACACATGTGAGCGCCCTCTTTCTCAAGGGGTGACGACAATCCAGCATGGTATCTACGAAAAAAATCAGGCGTATCCATCGCCACAAACCTCGAAAACTCCCAGAAAGTAATGAATATTAAATCAAAATCAGAGGAAAGAGAGAAAGGACATCGAAGCGATAGAAATACGCCCACTATGTCTGCCCATTACCCACAATTTTGTCACCCTGATCCATTCAACACAAGCTCTGCGCCCATGCACATGAT
>JABEVH010000305.1 GCA_013043915.1 Pseudomonadales bacterium | reverse complement strand
CTGTCTATCTGCAACAAGTCAGTTCCGGGGACGGTGATTTTCAGTATTTGCTGCAGGAGTATTTACGTCTTTTTGAAGACCTGGTCCAGAGTCAGACCCAGGGAGCCAAATCGGACAAGGCTTCCTCTGGCTTGCTGCGTCGCTTGTTTGGAGGCAAGGATAAAGGAGAAGAATCCTCAAGTGAAGAGACGATTCAAGTCGCCGTAATGGAAGCCAATGATGCTGAGGGCTCAACGACAGCGGCGATTAGTTTCTCGCAAGCGTCCTCGGCTTCTCATGATGGTTTGCGTGACCGTATAGCGGGGGTACTTGAGGGCTTGCTGGCACAAATGCAGATGGAGTTTCCTGAGCCGGTAGGAGCATTGCAGCAACGTTGGCAAAAGGAACATGAACTGGAGGTTCTGCCTGAGTTGATTCAAGCTACGCTGAATTTACACCAAAGCGTGAGCGCTCATAGAGCGAAGGACACGGAAACATTTTTGCTGGCACTCAGTCAACGCCTCGTCGATGTTTACCGCTTTTTGGCGGGCCAGCAGGAGCAGCAATCGCGTGCGCATGAAGAGGTAGGACGTTTTGATGCCAACATGCGTAGCGAGATTGAAGAGTTGCGTACCCATGTTGTGCAGGCGAGTAGTTTGCCGGTGCTCAAGCAGGATATCGAATTGCGCGTGACCGGGATACTGAAGCTGGTTGATACATATCGAGAGCAAATACAAGTATCAGGCCGTAGTTTGCATACAGAAGTACAAGAGCTAGAAGCCAAGCTCAAGCGTATGGAACGAGAAAGTTCCAAGTTGCGTGAAATCGTCCGTAGCGAGCATCGTCGTGCCATGCAGGATGCATTAACGGGTATCCCAAACCGCCAGGCTTTGCAGGACCGAAGTCGATTGGAGTTCCAGCGTTGGAAGCGCTATGCCACACCCTTGTCCATTATCATGATTGACGTTGACTTTTTTAAGCGCATCAATGATCGTTTTGGTCATTTGGCAGGCGACAAGGTACTCAAACTGGTCGCCCAAACGTTACAGTCTTCCGTCAGACAGACAGATTTTCTGGCGCGATACGGTGGCGAGGAGTTCATGGTGATATTACCGCAAACATCGATTTCTGAGGCGGCTATCGCCGGAGAAAAATTGAGGCAGGCGATTGAAGTCTGTCCCTTTCATTTTTCGGGAGAACCGATAAAAATCACCTGTTCTCTCGGGTTGGCCATGTTGCAGGGAGAAGAGACCTGGGAACAAGCTGTGGATCGGGCTGATCAGGCGTTGCTAAACGCTAAGCGTACCGGCCGTAACCGCTTATGCAGCGTTCCTGAGGCAACGTAAGCGCTATGACATGTGCTAAAATGTTCATCCTTTTACTTGGCTGGATGTGATTATGCGCACCGGTATCAAGCCTGTAGTATTGGTTATACTGGACGGTTGGGGGTATTCGGAAGACCCCCGTTTTAATGCGATAGCTCAGGCACAAGTACCGGTATGGCGTGACATGTGGTCCCATTGTCCTCATACCCTGGTTTCAGGCTCAGGTATGGATGTGGGGCTACCCATAGGTCAAATGGGAAATTCAGAAGTAGGTCATACAAATCTCGGTGCTGGGCGTGTGGTCTATCAGGATTTAACGCGGATTAGTAAGGCTATTGCTGATGGCGATTTTGCTCGCAACACGGTCTTGGTGCAGGCTGTTGATGTAGCTATAGCCGCAGGACGGCGTGTACATGTGCTGGGTTTGTTATCCGATGGTGGGGTGCATAGCCATGAGTTGCATATTCAGGCTATGGTGGAGTTGGCAGCGAGCAGGGGAGCGCGAGATATTCTGGTACACGCTTTTCTTGATGGTCGCGATACACCACCGCGCTCAGCTGAGGGGTATCTGGCATCGATGCAATCGTGTCTGGAGCGCGTGGGATGTGGTCGCATAGCCAGTCTTTGTGGTCGTTATTTTGCTATGGATAGGGACAATAATGGTGCTCGAATGCAGCCAGCCTGGGATGTCCTTGTGCGGGGCCAGGCAGTCTTTCAGGCATTGAGTGCTGCTGATGCCCTGAAGCAGGCTTACGCCAGGGGAGAAAACGATGAGTTTGTCCAGGCGACAGCCGTGCTTAATGAAGCTGGCAAGGTTGATCCAATTGAAGATGGTGATGCTGTTATTTTTATGAATTTTCGCGCTGATCGTGCACGTCAGTTAACACGGGCGCTGTTGCAGTCGGATATTCCTGGCTTGGTGCGAGGCAGGGTTCCAGCCTTGTCCTCCCTGGTTCAACTGACTGAATATGCGGATGATATTGTGGCACCCGTAGCCTTTCCTGCACAGCCACTGCACAATGTGTTGGGAGAGTACTTGTCGCAACAGGGGCTCAATCAGCTGCGTATAGCTGAGACGGAAAAATACGCGCATGTGACCTTCTTTTTTAACGGAGGGCGGGAAACGCCTTTTCCGGGAGAAGAAAGAATTCTGATCCCGTCTCCTAAAGTGGCTACGTTTGATCTGAAACCAGAAATGTCTGCGTATGAAGTCACCGACAGGTTGGTCGAAGCCATAGATAGTAAAAAATTTCATACCATTATCTGCAATTATGCCAACGGTGATCAGGTTGGACATACCGGGATTATGCCGGCAGCCATCAAGGCCGTAGAAGCGGTCGATCGCTGTTTGGGACGATTGTTAGCGGCAGTAAAGCGCACGGGCGCCGAGATGGTGGTGACGGCTGATCATGGCAATGTCGAATGCCTGTTTGATGAGTCATCAGGTCAGGCCTTAACTGCACATACGACGTTTCCTGTGCCCTTTGTCTATGTGGGTGAGCGTCATGTACGCATGGTGGATGGTGGTGTGCTTGCCGATGTGGCCCCTACCTTGCTGAATCTTATGGGTTTGCCTGTGCCGGTAGAAATGACCGGACATAGTCTGATTGAACTGCTCTGAATGGCCATGTGGCAGATAGGCTGCATTGGACTGCTCCTTTGCCTCATGCAGTCAGTTTTTGCCCGCGAGTTGCAAAACCCACGCAGCGTCCGTTCTCGTATTCAACATTTGCAACATCAAATCGATGCGGTTAAAAAGCATCATCAGCTGACCCTGGCTGAACAACAGTCCATGCAACAGCAGCAAGCACAGGCAGAGCAGGAGATTGGTGCTCTGGTCAGGCAGTTGGCTGATCTGGATATACATGCTCATGAACTGGAGCGACAGATCACGGCTTTGCGCGCCCAGCATGATGCCTTGGTGGATGATTATTCAAGACAAAGTCAGGTGTTGATGCGGGATGATCGCTTGATCTGGCAGGCAGGACGACATGATTATTTCCAGATGCTGCTAAATCAACAGCAGCCTTCCAAATTGGCCAGAATGCTGCATGATTTTCGCGTGCTGGCGGAAGATCGGACACGGCAGCTGGAACAGCTGCGCGTGACGGTGGCTGATATGCAAGCAACGCAGCAGCGTTATGAGGCGCAATGGAGTGCGTTGCAGCCGCTACACTTGGCTTTGATGTCAAGGCGTCAGGAGCTGGCCCATGCACGTAATCTGCGTCAAATTGCTCTCCATGCCCTACGAGGGCAGAGCCTGACAGAAGATCAGAAGTTGTCCCGTTTACAGTCCAGTGAAGCAGCCTTGGGACAGGTTTTGCAGCAACTGATGAGTCATCCTGTGGCGGTGCCTCATCCCCATGCATCCTCGCCCGGGGGCGAGGATGCAGCCTCTCCGGATATTTCGCAGAATACTCATACAGACTGTCCCTTGCCTGTTATAGGTGAAGTGCGTAACCATTTCAAAGCCCCTAGGGTGGGAGGCTTGCAGTGGAATGGAGTGGTTATTGCCATGGGGGCGGGTATGCCGGTGCATGCCGTGGCTACGGGCCAAGTGGTGTATGCTGGCTATGTTCGTGGGTTTGGTTGGTTGATTATCCTCGATCATGGCCATGGGTTGATGAGTCTGTATGGTCAGAACCGTAGTTTATTGGGGAAGGTTGGCGATACGATCAAGGCGGCTCAAACTATTGCAGAATCAGGAGATACCGGGGATGCCAACTTGCCCGGGGTTTATTTTGAAATGCGTCGCCAGGGGCACCCTATCGATCCGCTGAGTTGGTGTCATTGACTATATTTTGGCTGCAATATATTAAAGCTGCCGTGAGAGGAATGGTTATGAGTTTTTTAGTTCGTCCCCTGTTCTGTGCCCTGGGCTTGATGGCTGCCTTGGCGGCTTGTGCCGATACATCGGCCCCTTCCTTGCAGCAGGGAGCGGCTGTGTCCTCAGCACTTCCTCCGGTGATGGATGTTGAGGACCTGCGTATGTTCGTCGAAGTTATGGACCAAATTCGTAGCTCATACGTTGAGCCAGTTGCAGATCATACCTTGTGGGTCAATGCCGTACGTGGCATGTTGGAGTCGCTGGATCCGCACTCAGAGTATCTGGGTAAAGAGGACTACCAGGAGCTTAAAGATGACACATCCGGGGAGTTTGATGGTGTGGGTCTTGAACTCAATATGGTCAATAATGATCTTAAAGTTCTCGCTGCCCTCGATGATTCACCTGCGCAAGCGGCGGGCATCAAGACGGGTGATATTATCATCAAGATGGAGGGCAAACTGATTCACGGCCAGAACTTGCAAACCATTCTGGATCAAATGCGAGGCAGTCCCGGCACACATTTACATATGACGGTCGTTCGTCCCGGGGAATCCAAACTGCATGAATATGATCTTATTCGGGCACGAATCGCTGTCAGCACGGTCAAGGGGCGTTGGTTGGTTCCCGGGTTTGCCTTGTTGAAAATCACTATGTTTGCACAACATACAGGTCATGACCTGGATGTTGAAGTCAAGAAACTGCAAGCCAGCGGTCCAATCAAGGGGGTGGTGCTGGATCTGCGTAATAATCCGGGAGGTGTACTCGGCGGCGCTGTCGAAGTTGCTGACGACTTTCTTGATCAGGGTTTGATTGTCTCAACACGAGGTAGAATCAAAGATTCTGATCAACACTTTGAAGCGACACCAGGTCAACTTTTTCCGGGAATACCTGTAGTTGTTTTGATCAACGGCGGCACAGCATCAGCTGCTGAGATTGTTTCAGGTGCTTTGCAGGACAATCACCGCGCGCTATTGGTGGGGACCACGAGTTTTGGTAAAGGTTCGGTGCAGTCTGTGCTTGGCTTGCAAGGGGGGCGAGGCATCAAGCTGACGACAGCTCGCTACTATACGCCCAGCGGACGTTCCATTCAGGCCCATGGGATTGTGCCAGATCTAGTGGTCAATCAGGCCTCTGTTAAGGAACATAAGGCCATTGATTTGTATAGTGAAGCTGATTTGGCAGGACATTTGGCCAATACGCAGAAGTCTACTGAAAAGTTAGCAAATGAGGATGATGGCAATTTACTTTCGACAGATTTTCAACTGTATGAAGCGTTGAATGTTCTGCGCACTCAGAGCCTGCTCAATCAGGTGACTGTAGCCAGTTCAGCGCTTGCCCCGCCAGCACCAGCGACCAACAAGCCCTAAACGGATGCTCAGTCAGGACTCTTCCAGGCGCATGACCAGACCTTGGTCATGCAGGAAGTGTTTGGCTTGTTGGATGCTGTATTGCCCAAAGTGAAAAATGCTGGCAGCTAGAACGGCGTCAGCATGTCCCTGTAAAAGGCCATCGGCGAGATGCTGCAGATTACCTACACCGCCAGAGGCGATCACGGGTACATGTACGGCATCAGCTACCGCACGGGTCAGCGCCAAGTCATAGCCTGCCTGCGTGCCATCGGCATCCATACTGGTCAGCAGGACTTCACCAGCACCATCCTCTGTCATGCGTACAGCCCATTCAACAGCGTCGATGCCCGTAGCTTTGCGGCCCCCATGGGTAAAGATTTCCCAACGGGAGGGGCCGACCTGTTTGGCATCAATAGCGATGACCAGACACTGTGCGCCAAAATGATCAGCGGCCGCCTTGACGAAATCAGGCTGACTGATAGCGGCTGAGTTGATGCTAACCTTGTCGGCTCCCGCATTAAGCAGGGCGCGAATGTCCTCTATGCGGCGTATGCCACCGCCAACGGTTAAAGGTACAAAAACTTCACTGGCCATGCGTCGTACAGTATCTAACGTGGTTTCCCTGCCCTCATGACTGGCCGTAATATCAAGAAAGGTGATTTCATCAGCGCCTTCTGCATCACAACGACGTGCAATTTCAACAGGATCACCGGCATCCTTGATGTCGAGAAAGCGAACGCCTTTGACAACGCGACCACGATCGACGTCCAGGCAAGGAATGATGCGTTTAGCCAGGGTCATGATGCATCAGCCTGTTGTTGGGCAGTTGCCAGATCAAGGTTGCCTTCATAAATGGCTCGACCCGTAATGGCACCGATGATGCCTGAAGATTGGGCAGCGACCAGGCGGTCAATGTCATCCATCGACGTAATACCTCCGGAGGCAATGACGGGCAGGCCAGAGCGTCGTGCCAAGTCGGATGTGGCTTCCACATTGACGCCTTGCATCATGCCATCACGGCTAATGTCCGTGTAGATGAGGGCACTAATCCCCGCTTGAAGAAAACGCTGTGCCAACTCCAGGGCAGGTGTTTGGGAGACTTGAGCCCAGCCTTCGGTAGCTACCATGCCATCTTTGGCGTCAATCCCCACCATGACATGGCCGGGAAATTGTCGACAGGCCTCATCCACCAGTTCGGGTTGGCGCAGGGCCTGTGTACCCAGAATAACCCAGCTGACGCCAGCTTGCAGGTATTGTTCAATAGTTGCCAACGATCGAATACCTCCACCAATCTGCAGGGGCAGGTTAGGGTAAGCTTGGGCAATGGCCTGAACGACGCCTGCATGTTGCGGAGTTCCGGCAAAAGCGCCATTAAGGTCGACCAGATGCAGGCGTCGAGCGCCCTGACGTTGCCAGTGACTAGCCATGGCGACCGGATCTTCAGAAAATATTGTGGAGTCATCCATGCGCCCCTGGCGCAGCCGTACACAGTGTCCGTCTTTGAGGTCGATGGCGGGAATGATAAGCATGGGAGTTCGGCCTCTTACGGATGCCAGTTTAAGAAATTGGATAGAAGTTTGAGTCCGGCGCGAGCGCTTTTCTCGGGATGAAACTGTACCGCAAAAATCTGATCCCGTCCCAGCGCTGAGCAGAAATCAACGGCATAATGACTGCTGCCTAGGCTAAGCTCAGGAGTGTCGGGGACACAGTAATAACTATGCACAAAATAGAACCGGCTGCCGTTAGGGATGCCTTGCCACAAGGGATGGGATTGTTGCCATACTTCATTCCAGCCCATATGGGGAACTTTCAGGCGAGAGCCGTTTTCCTGTAGATCGTAGCCAAAAAATCGAACCTCGCCAGGATAGACATCCAAGCCAGCCACGCCGCCATTTTCTTCAGAGTGCGACAGCAGTGCTTGCATGCCCACACAAATACCGAGCAGAGGCTTGGTGTTAAGTGCCTGATGAACAGCCTCATCAATTCCTTCACTATGCATAGCTGCCATACAGTCGCGCATAGCTCCCTGGCCAGGCAGGACCAGACGGTCAGCGCGGGCAATCAACGCCGGGTCGTGAGTGACCCAAACCGTTTGTGCGCCCACATGTTCCAAAGCCTTGGCGACGGAATGAAGATTACCCATGCCGTAATCGAGTACAGCCACACGTGTCATAAGCTGCCCTTGGTGGAAGGGGTTTGTTCTGCCATCCTGGGATCCCGTTCAATGGCTGTCCGCAGGGCCCGGGCAAATGCCTTGAAGATCGACTCGATCTGATGGTGGGCGTTGAGGCCAGCCAGGTTGTCAATATGCAGGGTGATGCCTGCGTGGTTGACCAGGGCCTGGAAAAATTCACGAAAAAGATCGACATCAAAACTGCCGATACGAGCGCGCGTAAAGTCTACTTGATAGAACAGTCCAGGACGACCAGATATATCAATGACCACTCTCGATAAGGCCTCATCCAAGGGAGCATAGCAATGCCCATAGCGCCGGATGCCTTTTTTGTCAGACAGCGCCTTGGCTAAGGCCTGACCCAAAACGATGCCGCAGTCTTCAACGCTATGGTGATCATCGATAGCCAAGTCACCCTGGCAGGAAATATTAATATCAATCAGTCCATGACGAACCACCTGGTCCAACATATGATCCAGGAAGGCAATGCCGGTCGCTAGCTGCCCTTTTCCCTGGCCATCTAAATTGATATCTATACTGATACGGGTCTCCTGCGTATGGCGAGTGACCGAGGCTGTGCGTGCGCTCATGAAATACCTGATTTTGACATCTTTGCAGCTTAGTATAACAGCCTTCCACAGGCATGGTGCAAAGTCTGCTTGGACCGTTATACTGCTAACGGGCTTACGTAGGGAGTGGTGTGGTCATGCCGGTTGAGATTCAGGAGTTTCATCGGGTTCTTCCTGGTGAGGTGCGGGAGCAGTTGCATAAGGTTTATGTTGACATGCCAGCGAGCAAGGATGCTGACAATGTCATTGCGAACATTGAGCAGTCTTTGCAGACGGGTGCCCGTTATTATGCTGGCTTATTCAACGGACGGTGGATTTGCGGTGTATTGGTCAGTGGTGATCTACAGGATCGTAACATGAGCTATTTGGCGGTACATCCAGCGACTCGTGGTCGTGGTGTAGCTGAACGACTGGTCAATGAAGTTAGAGCTTTGGAGGGACAGCGTGGATCAGGTTATCTGAGCACGGAGTTTGATGTAACCGATGCTGATCTGGTGAGCATTTTTGAGGCCATAGGTTTTATCGCGCATGAAGGTGGACTTTATCGCTGTCAACTCTAAAAAGATCAATGACGACCAGGAGGGCCTCAGGATGGTGATGCGCAGCTTTTTAAGTTGCCTATTAGGCATGATGCTGCTCCTGTCGCCCACGGTAGCCGTTTCAGCGGTATCTCCGTTGCGTGTCGTTCTCGATGATAATTATCCACCGTATAGTTTTCGCGATGATCAGGGCCATTTGCAAGGTCTGCGTGAAGATATCTGGCGGTTGTGGGCTGAAGTTAACCATAGGCCTGTGGTGTTGCTGGGAGAACACTGGGCTGATGCGCAACATGATCTTTTATCGGGTAAAGCAGATGTCATTGATACTCTGTTTGATACCGCTAAACGTCGTCAACAGTATCAGTTTGGCCCTGCCTATGCCGACATTCCCGTACGTATTTACTTCGATAAAACCATTTCGGGTATTAGTGATATAAGTTCCCTGAAAGGATTTACGTTGGGTGTTAAAAAAGGTGATGCCTGTATAGAGGATCTTGCTGAATCTGGGGTGACTAGTTTTTCTAGCTATGATGACTACCATGAGGTTATCCAGGCTGCAGGCAGGGGCGATATACATCTATTCTGCATGGATGGGCCCCCAGCTACTTTTTTGTTGTTCAAAGCGGGATTGGCAGGTCAATTCAGGTACACCCACCATTTCAAAATAGGCCATATGAGTTATGCGGTGCTGCGCGGGCACACCGCCCTATTGTCGCGATTGGCGTCAGGGTTTGCAGATATCCCCAAGTCTCGGATTCATGAAATTAACTTGCGCTGGCTTGGGCAAAGCACGCAGCCTGCAGGGGGAAGAGGCACTCATTATTTGCGTATCATCAGCTGGGCCCTGATCGTTGCGCTTGCTTGGGTAGCCTTGCTGATACTTTGGAGTCGCGGATTGCGGTTACGGGTTGCCCAGCGGACGCGAGAACTTGTAGATGCTCTGGGAGAAGTGCAACAGGCTCATGCTGCTGCTGATGAGGCGAGAGAAAATTTACTCGCAGTTATCGACGCTATTCCTGATCTCCTTTTTGAGATGGATGAAGAGGGGCGTTATATCAGTTACCGTACCCAGACGCATGCGATCAATACATGGGTTAAGCCTGAAGATTTTATTGGACGGCGCGTCAATGAGATTCTGCCAGCAGAAGTAGCACAAGTGATTATCGATGCCCTGGATGAAGCTCACAGGATGGGTTCCTCACATGGTCGACAAATTGGGGTGGAATTGGGTGGCCATCAGATCTGGTTTGAGTTATCAGTGGGTCGCAAACACAGCCCTGATAATAGTGATGAGCGTTACATCATTCTTGCCAGAGATATCAGTGAGCGGCGAGCGATGGCCGAAGAACTGGAAAAGCACCGCAGCCACCTGGAAGAGTTGGTGCAGGGCAAGACCAGGCAGCTGGCTTTGGCAAATTCTAGGCTGACACAACTGTCGCGTATCCAGCGAGCCTTGAGTCGCAGTTCCCAAGCCCTGGTGCGCGCTCAGCGTGAAGATAGCTATCAATATGATGTATGTCGCATTGTTGTTGAGGAATGTGGGCATCGTATGTCCTGGGTGGGTTATGTACAGGACGATGAAGAACAGAATGTGCGCCCTCAGGCCTGGGCGGGAGAGGGCCTGGATTACCTGGATAATCTGCATATTACCCGCACCGAAGGGGCTTGGGGCTCAGGTCCGGCCGGACAAGCCCTGCGTAGTGGTCAACCGGTGGTATTGACGGATATTCAAAATGATGCTGACTATACGCCCTGGCAACAGGCAGCCTCGGAGCATGGTTTTCATTCGAGTATTGCCATACCGTTTCGTCTAGATGATGGTCAACAGGGCGTGTTCTCCATCTATGCAGGTCAGTCCTATGCTTTTAGTTCTGAGGAAATTGAACTTTTGCAGGAGTTGATATCGGATTTTGCTTACGGAATAGCAGGTTTGCGCCTGCGTCAACGTCATTCCGCGACGATGGAAGAATTGGCTAAACGGGCCGAAGAGGAGACTGTAGCGCATAAACGATCGCAATCCCTGGCAGATTTGCTGCAGTTAACCCTGGCCTCCATGAGCAGCGTCATCCTGGTTTGG
>JABEVH010000304.1 GCA_013043915.1 Pseudomonadales bacterium | reverse complement strand
TCGCAAGACGATCAATGATGGCATGAGCTTTAGCTCATAGCCAGAATTGAGTAGTTACATCAGAGCCCGGAGACCCCATCGGGTTCGCCCTTAGAACCCACTGTCTTTAGACATGGGGAGGTTTAGCGGCTATGACCCATGAAGCCGCCACAAGCTGTTTATCATTCGGCTGGCTGGAAACGAGATGAACAGTTTTTGTCTATCACTGGACCATGCCTACATAACCTCGTTTAGTTAATCCTAAGTTTTTGTTAATTTTCTGATAAGGTTGTAGCATGAGGGGAGTATCCGTTGAGCGCTCTACGACGACTCGACGTTGTCATAGGGGCGTGGTACAACAACCCACGAGTTTAACAGAAGAGGGACTGAACGTGAAAACGGTCGCAGATATTTTGCGTAGCAAGGGAAGCCATCAAGTTTACTCGGTTCATCCAGGTTCTACCGTGCTTGAGGCTTTGAACCTTATGGCCGAAAAAGGCATCGGTGCTGTGTTGGTGATTGAGCAAGGGCGTTTGGTAGGCATTGTCAGTGAGCGCGATTATGCTCGTAAAGTGGTGTTGATGGAGCGGTCCTCCTATAACACGCAGGTGCGTGACATCATGACGCAAGGTGTTATCACCGTGACGAGTGCACAGACCAATGAGTACTGCATGACGTTGATGACCGACAAACGCTTACGTCATCTTCCTGTGGTCGAGGGCGATGAGTTGATAGGCTTAATCTCGATTGGTGACTTGGTCAAAGACATCATGTCTGATCAACAATCCATGATTCATCAGCTTGAGCAATATATTCGCGGTGGGTAGGACGAGCATTAAGTAAGTTTATTTTGTCTATCCGTGTTGACCTTGTGCAGAGCATTGGTCAAGTGTATCAACTTGATCTAGAATGTGCGTCTTTTCATTGAGGTCAGCATGGAAATTAATCCCTATCTCTTGCGTATCAAGGATCTGACGGATCGTTCGCAAGCCCTTCGGGGGTATCTTTGACTTTGATCTGAAGATGGAACGGCTCGAAGAGGTTGTACGCGAGCTTGAATCTTCCGATATCTGGAAGCATCCTGAACAGGGTCAGGCTTACGGTAAAGAACGTGGAGCGCTTGAAGGTGTCGTGAATACACTGCAACAGGTTGCTGTGCAACTTGAAGGTGCTTCTGAACTTCTTGATCTGGCTGTCAGTGAAGATGATGAAGCGACCTTGCTGGATGTGACTGCTGAACTTGATGTCGTTGAACAACAGGTAGCAGATCTTGAGTTTCGTCGCATGTTCTCCGGTGAAATGGATGTATGTCATGCTTTTCTGGATATACAAGCAGGTTCTGGAGGCACAGAGGCACAAGACTGGGCCAATATGCTATGTCGTATGTATCTGCGCTGGGGTGAACGCCATGGCTTTAAAACGGAATTGCTGGAAGTCACTGATGGTGATGTAGCGGGTATCAAGTCTGCGACCATGCGCTTGGAAGGTGACTATGCCTTTGGCTGGTTACGTACGGAAATAGGCGTACATCGTCTTGTACGCAAGTCACCTTTTGATTCAGGTAATCGCCGGCATACCTCGTTTGCCGCTGTGTTTGTTTCACCAGAAATCAGCGATGATATTGAAATTGACATTAACCCTGCCGATCTACGCATTGATGTTTATCGTGCCAGCGGTGCCGGCGGTCAGCATGTGAACCGTACTGAATCGGCTGTACGTATCACGCATTTGCCAACGAATACCGTGGTGCAATGCCAAAATGACCGTTCGCAGCATAAAAACCGTGATACGGCCATGAAGCAGTTAAAGGCTAAACTTTATGAGCTGGAAATCCAGAAACGCAACGCCGCTCAGCAAGCTCTGGAAGAAACTAAATCCGATATAGGCTGGGGCAGTCAGATTCGCTCCTATGTGCTTGATCAGTCACGTGTAAAGGATTTACGTAGTAATATTGAAAACTCCAATCCCGGTGCAGTTCTTGATGGCGACCTGGATGAGTTTATCCAGGCTTCCTTGAAAATGGGTTTATAAGTGCTTTAAGCAATATAGGTAGGTATTTCGATGAGTGATATTCAGGATGGGGTTATACCGGATGAGAATCGCCTTATAGCTGAGCGCAAGACTAAACTGTCGGCATTGCGAGCCTTGGGCCCTGCATTTCCAAATGATTTTCGTACCAACTGCCGTAGTGATGGGTTAAGGCAACGCTTCGAAGGTCTCGAGGCTCCTCAGTTGGAATCCGTCAGTGAGGAGTTTTTGCTGGCAGGGCGCATGATGTTGCGCCGCATCATGGGTAAGGCGAGTTTTGCCACAGTGCAAGATACGGGGGGGCGTATCCAGCTTTACATCACTCGTGATGCCTTGGGGGAAGAACTCTACCAGGCTTTTAAACATTGGGATCTGGGCGATATAGTCGGAGCGCGCGGTCATATTTTTCGTACGCAGGCGGGTGAACTTTCACTTAAAGTCACCGAGTTGCGTTTATTAACCAAGTCGTTGCGCCCCTTGCCCGACAAGTTTCATGGTATGGCGGATCAGGAACAACGTTATCGTCAGCGGTATGTCGATCTGATCGTGAATGAAGAGGCGCGTCGTACCTTCCGTATCCGTTCCCAGGTTATTGCAGGCATTCGTCAGTTTTTGCTGCAGCGGGACTTCATGGAAGTTGAAACTCCCATGATGCATGTCATCCCCGGTGGAGCTGCTGCACGTCCTTTTGTAACACATCACCATGCTTTGGATATGCAGTTGTATTTGCGTATAGCTCCTGAGTTGTATTTAAAGCGCTTAGTGGTCGGTGGTTTTGATCGTGTTTTTGAAATCAACCGCAATTTCCGCAATGAGGGATTATCCACGCGGCATAATCCTGAGTTCACCATGATTGAATTTTATCAGGCCTATGCGGATTATAAGGATCTGATGGATTTTACTGAGGCGATGCTTGAGTCCTTGGCTCGTGGGATATTAGGTAGTGCCGAAGTTCCTTATGGCGATGAGACCTTTCTTTTTGCGGCTCCTTTTAAGCGCATGAGCATGCGTGAGGCCGTACTTATGCATAATCCTGATCTTAAGCCTGAAGACCTGGAGAATCGTGCAGCCTTGGTGGTTAAGGTCAATGCTTTAGGTGAGAAGGTGCGTGATGGATGGGGTTTGGGTAAATTGCTGACCGTGGTGTTTGAAGAGACGGTAGAAACCCAATTGCGCCAACCTACCTTCATTACCGATTATCCCGCTGAGGTCTCGCCTCTGGCGCGGCGTCGTGATGGTGATGCTGAGGTGACGGACCGTTTTGAGTTCTTTGTCGGTGGGCGTGAAATCGCCAACGGATTTTCAGAACTCAACGATCCTGAAGATCAGGCTGAACGTTTCCTCGCTCAGGTTCGAGAGAAGGATGCAGGTGATGACGAAGCCATGCATTACGATGCCGACTATATCCGCGCCTTGGAGTATGGTTTGCCTCCCACAGCAGGAGAAGGCATAGGTATCGATCGGCTTGTCATGTTACTGGCCAATGCAGCCAGTATACGTGACGTCATACTCTTCCCTCATATGCGCCCCGAAGCCTGACCTCTGACCAGAGGATGAGGGGGGGGGAGGCGGGGCTCACCAGAGCCTCGCCTAGATTAGGCCTTACGACCTGCCAGATGAGGGTGAATTTTTGCTCTCAGTTGGCGTAAGGCGGTTGCTGTTGCCTTCCAGTCCAGGCAGCCATCCGTGACGGATACACCGTATTTAAGCTGGCTGAGATCGCTGGGGATGTCCTGGCGACCAAATTGCAAGTTGCTTTCCAGCATAATGCCCACAATAGAACGATTGCCTTCGACGATCTGATTGCCAATATTGTCCAATACCAGAGGTTGCAAAGCTGGATCTTTATTGGAGTTTGCGTGGGAGGTGTCGATCATGATATTGCTAGGCAGCTTGGCTTTTTCGAGCTCACGTTCAGCCAAGGCTACGCTGACAGAGTCATAGTTGGGTTTGCCATCACCACCACGCAGGACGACATGGCTATAGGCATTACCACGGGTCTTGACCACGGCTACCTGTCCCTGCTGATTAATGCCTAAAAAGCTGTGAGAGTGTGTTACGGAGAGCAAGGCATTGATGGCGACCTTGAGGCCACCATCGGTGCCGTTTTTGAAACCTACGGGGCAGGACAGGCCACTGGACATTTCTCGGTGAGTCTGGGATTCGGTGGTGCGTGCTCCGATAGCCGACCAAGCGATCAGGTCTTGCATATACTGTGGGGATATCGGATCCAGAGCTTCCGTGGCACAGGGCAACCCCAGCTCATTAAGATCCAGCAGCAGTTTTCTGCCTATATGCAGTCCGCCCGCGATATTAAAACTATCATCCATGGTGGGATCGTTAATCAAGCCTTTCCAACCCACCGTGGTACGCGGCTTTTCAAAATAAACACGCATGATCAGCAAAAGGCTGTCTTCAAGTTCATCAGCCAGAGTTTTAAGTCGATGCGCATAGTCCATAGCAGCACTGACATCATGAATGGAGCACGGGCCCACGACAACAAATAGACGGGGATCAGTACCATCCAGAATCGACCGCACGGCCTGTCGTCCGCGAACTACCGTAGACTCGGCAGGTGTCGAGATAGGTAGCTCATTTTTTAGTTGCTCCGGGGTGATGAGTACCTCGGTAGAAATTACATTGACATCTTCGACAGCATGATGAGTCATCGGGGTTTCGCCATTAAAACAGGTAGGTGGCGATTCTAGGGCAAAACCCGGCAGACTAAAAGAAGGCAAATTTGCCGCTGACCATGATGAGCATGAATCCCAGCATGATACGCAACCAGTGATCAGGTGTTCGGCTGCTTAGATGTATCCCTAAAAACATGGCGGGCAGAGCCGCTATGCTTAAGGAAAGCAGCAGGCGAGTATCTACATGATGTGCTTGCCAGTGACCCAGCCCGGCTACCAGAGTCAACAGTACGGCGTGGGTGACATCAGTGCCTATCACGTTGATCATGCGTAGTCGAGGGTGTAAGGCCAGGAGCACGACGACACCAATGGCGCCGGCTCCAACCGAAGATAAGGTCACCAATACACCTAGAACTGCGCCTGTGAGGCAAGTTAGGATCAGGTCTTTGCGACGGATTCGATCTTCAGGTACGGAGGTCTGTAGCGGTAAGGTATGCAGAACGCGTCGTTTAAATAGCAAGGAGATGCCAGTCAGGCTCAGCATGAATGCCAGGGTAAGAGTCATGAGGCGTGAGCTGGCATGCCAGCTACTCAGGGTTAGAACATGTGATGTGAGCAGTGAAGCGGGTAAACTTCCTAGGCTCAAAGCAATCAGTATGGGCTTGTTGACGTGTCGCTGGCGTATATGCACGAGGGCACTGCCGGCTTTGGTGATGCTGGCATACAACAAATCAGTACCTATGGCGACTGGGGCAGGAATGCCCATCATGAGCAATATGGGTGTCATGAGCGAACCTCCACCCACTCCTGTCAGGCCTATGCAAAAGCCGACCAGTGCACCGGTGGCAACCAGAACGGTCAGGGTGATCATGACTATGAATCCACTCGCTTAGAAGTGGCGATCCTACAAAACATGGTCTACTCTGGAAAGTGATATTTATCTATATTCTTATAACCTTCTGGTATTCTTGAAGGTTAAAGCTAGGTGGGGAAGGACGATGAAGCTGCAGCAATTGCGGTATATCTGGGAAGTGGCGCAGCATGATTTGAATGTCTCGCTGACCGCTCAAAGCCTCTACACCTCACAACCAGGGATCAGTAAACAGATTCGCTTGCTTGAAGATGAGTTAGGTGTTGAAGTCTTTGCACGCAGTGGCAAGCACCTAACGCAGGTGACTCCAGCGGGTAAGGCGATATTAGCCATCGCCGGTGAAATCCTGCGCAAGTGCGAAAGTATCAAACAGGTAGCCTTGGAATTTACTGATGAAAACAAAGGTCAGTTGTCCTTGGCCACGACTCATACACAAGCTCGATACCGATTACCTCCCGTCATCAATACGTTTGTACGGCGTTTCCCCGAGGTATCGTTGCAGATGCAACAGGGTTCCCCGCAGCAAATAGCCGCCATGGCGGCTGATGGTACGGTGGATATGGCCATCGCGACTGAGGCACTTGATCATTTTCAGGACCTGATTTTATTACCTTGTTATCGTTGGAATCGTACGGTTGTGGTGCCTCGACAACACCCGCTTGCCAGGATTGCACGATTGAGTCTGGCTGATATTGCTAGGTTTCCGCTGGTAACGTATACCTTCGGATTTACCGGCCGGTCTAAACTTGACGATGCCTTCGGTCAAGCTGGATTGACGCCTCGTGTGGTTTTTACGGCCACCGATGCTGATGTGATCAAAACCTATGTGCGTCTGGGCTTGGGGGTAGGTATTATTGCCTCCATGGCTTTTGATGGTGCGGTCGATGGGCAAGATTTGGTAGCATTGCCTGTAGATCATCTTTTTGCGCCGAGTACCACGGTGGTAGGTTTGCGGCGAGGTACTTTTTTACGTGGCTATATGTATGCCTTTATTCATGAGTTTGCCCCCCATCTGACACGGGATCTGATAGACCAAGCCATGCTCTTGCATGACCGTCATGATGTGGATGAACTCTTTACAGAGGTTAAGCTGCCCTTGTTTTAGCTGGTTGACATCCTTCCCGCCCTCAGTCGGTCTGATCCTGTTCCAGATGCTCTTTATGACGCAGTAGCCCGCACCAGATGAACTGACTTCAGTTGGATACGGTGTATTATTCCACCCTCCTGGGTTATTTAGGAATCGACGTTATATCGTAGATCGGCAGGCCGGTCTGAGGTCCTGGCATGTAGGCACGAGCTATGGAATGCGAGCATCTACGGTATGAACCGAACAGCATCAGCCTTAAGTTTAGGAATGATGCTACCGAACATGGCGTGTTTGCAGCAATTCACTGACATGTGCCCAGATCAGATCACTATCCAGACCAAACATGCAGCGTGCGGTTGCACATTGATGAGATTCTTGACCCGGAAAACGCTCACAGCGTCGTATCCAGGGTAGGTTGCGCTGAAAATTGGTAGTCTGATCGCGACAGGCTATATCCAGGCTAAGGGCACGGTAGGGTACTTGACTCCAGAATGCTCCGGCTCCGCAGAGTACGGCAGAGCCTGGACCAAATAAACTTATCGTCGGGGTCCCCACGACGCGACCGAGGTGAGCTACCCCTGTATCAGGACATACCAGCAATGCAGCATGGGCAATCAATTGCCAAAGTTGAGCCAGATCAAGCTGGCCGGCTGTGCTCATCCATCGTTGTTGAGGATCGGCTGCCGAGACCAGATGCTCTTCCTGAGCGCCCGCGCTCCAAACCGGTTCATAGCCAGCTGATACTAAGCGCTCTGCCAAGTGATGCCAACGATCGGCAGGCCAGTGTTTCAAGCTGCTGCTAGCACCTACATGCAGGACAACATAACGTGATGCTGGATGTTTAAAAGGGGCCGATACGGGCGCCAGCCATTGAGCTGGTTGGTAGGGGGGGGGCGGTGGACGACCTAGCAGCTCAGTGACCGTATCACTCCAGGCCGTTGGTGTTGCCGAGTAGGGTACCTGTTGGTCGACCATCCAGTTCTTATAGTTGGGAACATCCTTTGCAAAACCGATGATCCAGCGCGCCCCCAATCCACGGGCTAACCAGGAAAAACGATTATCCGCCGGTAAAAGACACAAATCTGGAGTGGGCAGTTGTTGTAGCGCTTGCAGGGTGCTTACATCGTAGGGGTCCAGAGGCATGGCCTGGACGCCCCAAGGGCTATGAGCGAAAAGGGGTACATGGGCTTTAGGCAGAACCAGGGTGATGCTGGCGTGAGGATGATGTAAGCGTAATTGTGCGCACAAAGACACGGCCATCAGGCTATCGCCCAGCAGCAAATGATGGATGATCATGATGTCGTTAACTTTATCAGGGCGCTGCCGTTGCTGAAATCGCCATTGCTTCAGCCAAGACAGAGCAACCCATAAACGTCCTGGCAACCGACTAGCCATCGTGACAGTCTCGATTAGACATGCAGATCATCATGACGGCTCTTCATTCTTTAGCTTGTGAAGCTGGCTTAAGGACTCATCCAGAATGAATAACTGCAACAACTGTTCATCGCTGGCAGGGCGGGGAGCCAAACTGGAACCAATAAATGTGCGTAGAGAATCTCGGCTGAGCTGGCCTTGCGTATGATCATATAAACGCTGATCGATCCCATGAAACTGCTCAGCCAAGTCTTCATTGAGCCAAGTTTTAAGCGGAGGGTTAAAGCCGCGCTTCTTAGCATCCAGCAAACCTAATTCCAGCAGCAGAGGACAGGCCTCAGCCAGGAGTTTTTTAGGTGGTGTTGAATAGCGCAGGGCTGGGTCTACCGTATCTAAGGTTTCCACAAACTTGTAATCCAGCATAGGCGCACGCAGCTCCAAGCCCTGAGACATGCTACATAGGTCCGCTTTACGCGGTATGTAATCAGGTAAGGCGTTCAGGCGGTCGATATCGAGAAGCTGCTGTAAAGGTGAAGCTGATACCCGCACAGGCATACGCCAGTAATGGGCAGGGATATCCCGGTCAGGCTGCAAAAAACAACGCTGTCCCGGGGTAAGTCCGGAGAATCTCAGGGCATAGGCATCGCGCCAGCTTAAGCCAGCTTCAACCTGCCATTTGCGCCAGCCTTTGGCATAGGGTGTGGCCGACATGCCAAGAGGTACATGCCATCGTTCTCCCCGCCATGCACTACGCAGATGCTGTTGATAGCGTTTATATCCACCCAACAATTCATCACCACCATCACCGGAAAGGACGACCTTGACATATTTTACGGTTTCCCGGGCTAGATACCACAAGGGTATGGCACTTGGATCAGCGAAAGGTTCATCCATATCGGTCACGATACGGCGAAAATCCTGACCGATATGTTCAGGGATGGGAATGACCTGAGTAGGCAGATGCAAACGCCGGGCTGTTTCCATGGCTTGCAGGCTTTCATCAAAGCTGCTGCCTGGAAAAGATGCCGTAAAAGCAGTCATGTCAGCGTGGCCTGACTGGGCCAGATGAGTAGCTACGACCGTGGAGTCGATACCACCACTTAAAAACAAACCAACCGGGCGGTCAGCTACGGTGCGCAAATCAATGGACTGATTCAAGGAGGTAATCCAGTCACTCGAGCGAGTGTTGATAGCT